>JANNPG010000202.1:0-11447 GCA_031399805.1 Betaproteobacteria bacterium
CCTGAGCGAAAGAGGAAAGAGGGAACGCGAGCGCGCCCGCGCCAAGCGCAATCACGAGTCTCCGCCGTGTTGAACGGCCGGAGCACACTTGCGACTTCGCAACGTCGTCAGCTCCAACGCGGCGACGCAAGCCGGCATGCACAGGTCCGGTTTTGCGATTCATTTAATCTCCTCCTCCGCGAGGGCAAACGCGCCGTCCGTCACGCCAATATCCAGCACACCCTAAACAAAACGCGGTCGGCCCCCTTGATGCAAATCAACGTTCCGCGGGCTTTTTATGGGCGGAATTTATTTATTTGTGTGACACGAGCGTCTTAGGATACACCCGGAACGGCAGCCCGGCGTGTCGTTGCGAATGCAGGGTCTTGATTCTGGGGAACGACCAGTCGGGGCCGTTTACAGGCCCGCCCGGTGCTATAGACAAACGGACCCGTGCCACCGAACAGCCGCTCGCAGGGCGGCGCACCGGGAACGGCGCGCGTCTGAAGCCGGACGTGATGCGTCATCCCGAAGCCGCCGGCTGCGTCGCCCCCGTATGAATTCCAAAAATACTTGACCGGCGACGGGTGTCAGAGTTTCCGCAGGCTTGCTTCTCCGAGCGCGCTCTCGGCCATGAAATGCGAACCGTAGTTCTCCTCGACAAAGCTTGCTATCGTGTCGCGCGGTTGATACGAAGTATCAGCGCCGCGTTCGTTGCGCATGATCATGAAAATCGCGAGCGCGATGACCCACACCAGACCGCCAAACAATCCCAGAGCAATAAGTAGTTCGAACATGATCGCCTCCTCGGCACAACAGCGAGACTATCGCCATGACAATAGACTAAGCCTGGCGCGGCTTTGAAGCTATAGAACTAAATCACTATAAACCAGTGACATATTCACATACGGGGGGACCGCCCGGGTGATTGGGATGATCGAGTTCGAAACACATCGCGCGAGAAGAGGCATCCGCTTTAATCCGCTTGCGGATTATTAGCATATTTGCTAATCTCTTTAATGTCTTGGACGATCCGTTACTACTCTGCGGCAGTACAGCGCGTGGTGTTGGCCTTGCCTAAAGGCATCCTTGCGGATTATTTGCGGCTCACCGACATGTTGACGGAGTTTGGCGCGGATTTGCGGTTACCCCACTCGCGCGCCATGGGCGGCGGATTGTTCGAACTTAGGCCCAAAGGCCGCGAAGGAATCGCACGGGTGTTTTATTGCATGCAGATGGGACGAGAAATTGTGGTTTTGCACGGCTTCGTAAAGAAAACTCAAGCCACGCCACACCGGGAAATCGAAACCGCGCTCAAGCGCATGAAGGAGATACAACGTGCTTACCCACGCTAAATTAAAAGCCAGAGCGCTCGCCGATCCGGAAGTGAAAGCGGCCTATGATGCGCTGGAGCCGGAATACAAATTGATCACCGAGTTGCTGCGCGCGCGAAAGAAATCGGGACTGACGCAGGCCCAGATCGCCACGCGCATGGGCACAACCAATACGGCGGTGGCAAGACTGGAAGCCGGTGGCGGGCGCAAGCGTCACTCGCCCTCGGTGGCGACTTTGCGTCGCTACGCCAAAGCCGTCGGCAAGCGACTGGATATCCGTTTGGTCTAAAGCGCGTCCTAAGCAACAAGGTCGCGCATCACCGCATAGAGCTGGTTCTGCGCCTCGAACCCGATGCCGGGCCGGTCCGGGAGCTTGAGATAACCATTCTCGACTTTCGCCTCGTCGGCAAACCCGGCGAAGACGCCGAACACACCGGGATAGGCTTCGCAGCCGCCAAGACCGAAGCCGCCGACGATGGCGAGCGTCATCTGGTTGCCGCCGTGCGGGAAGATTGAATGCCGCTGCCATTTGTGGCGCTGCAACATGTCGAGCGTGCGTGAGAACTGCACGATGCCGTACGACTGCGGCACGTCGATCTGGATGATGTCGCGGTCGGGCCGCATGCCGCCGAAGCGCACGAGGTTTTCGATGTCCTGCGTGGAAAAGAGGTTTTCGCCGGTGCCGATCGGCGAATCGTAAATCGACGCGACGTCTTCCAAGAGCGCGTAGTCAAGCGGATCGGTCGGTTCTTCGAACCAGCGCAACTTGAACGGCTTCAGGGCCTGCGCGTACGCCAGTGCCCGTGCGCGATTGAACCCCGCATTCGCGTCGACCGCCAACTGATCGCTCGAACCGACGATCTTGATCCCTGCTTCGACGCGCTCAACGTCTTCCGGTATCGACGCGCCACCAACTTTGATCTTCATCGTCGTATAGCCCTCGTCGAGCCGCATGCGGATTTCGTCCTGCAGTTCCCTGATGCCCTTGCCCGGCGCGTACCAGCCGCCGCCGACATAACACGCAACCTTGTCGCTGATCCTGCCGCCGTTGTATTTTTCGGCGAGCACTGCGTAGAGCGGCTTGTCGGCGATCTTCGCGACGGCGTCCCAGCACGCGACTTCGATCGTGCCTATCGCCACCGAACGCTCGGTATGACCGCCGGGCTTTTCGCGCTGCATCATGCAGGCGAGAATCTTTTCAGGGTCGAGATTGTCGCCCGCCGCAGTTACGAGCGACGCGGGCGGCGCTTGCATGATGCGCGGAATGAGCCGGTCGCGCATTTGCGCCCCGCACGCATAGCGCCCCGTCGAGTTGAATGCGAAACCCGCGACCGGCCTGCCGTCGCGCACGATGTCGGTAATTACGGCGACGACCGACGTCGTCATTTCGCTGAAATCAAATACCGCGTTGCGTATCGTCGAATTGATCGGCACTGCAACTTCCCGTATTGCCGTGATTCTCATTCTGATTCCTGCATCCTCGATCCTCAATCCTGCTTCGTCTCACTCCGCCTTGATCCCGGCCGCCTTGATCACCTTGCTCCAGCGCTCGATTTCGAACTTGACTTGGGCGGCGAACTGCTCGGGCGTGCTGGCAATGACGTCGAAACCCAGATCGGTCACGCGCTGATTGACCTCGGGCAGCGCCATCACGCGGCGGACGTCGGCCGCGATCCTGCCGACCAGTGATTTCGGCGTGCCGGCGGGAACCAGCAGTCCCTGCAGCGTATCGGCTTCCTGCCCTACGTAACCCAGCTCGGCGAGCGTCGGCACATCGGGCAGCGCATTGGCGCGCTTCGCCGCGGTAAGCGCCAGCGCGCGCAATCTGCCGCCCTTGATGTGCGGCGTGACCGGCGGAATCGCCTGGCATCCCACCGTGACCTGGTTGCCCAGCACCGCCGCCAGCGACAGCCCGCCGCCGCCATAGGGCACCGGGATGAGATCGATCCCGGTCGTCAGCGTGAACAAGCGGGCCGAGAGATCCGGCGTCGTGCCGATGCCCGGCGTCGCGATGCTGAGCTTGCCAGGTTGCGATTTCGCCTGCGCGATGAGCTCTGCGATCGATTTGACCGACGACGACGAATGCAAAAAGAACACGTGCGGGGACGCCGCGAGGTTGGAGACGGGGATGAGATCATGGTACGGATCGTACGGAATCTTCGCATACAGCGACGGATTGACGACGAAGCTGGAACTCACCAGCAACAAAGTGTAACCGTCGGGGCTGGCGCGCGCCGCCAGTCCCATGCCGATGTTGCCGCCGGCGCCGCCACGGTTGTCCACCACCACCTGCTGCCCCCATAGCTCGTTCAACCTGAGGCCGACGAGGCGCGCAATCACATCGGTCGGGCCGCCTGGCGCGAACGGTACAATCAAGCGGATCGATTTGACCGGATAGGTCTGGGCCGATACGCCACCCGCGAATAATGCAGTCGCCACCCACAGAGTGCCAATTGCTCCGCACATCCTCATGAGATTCTCCTCCCCAATTCTCATTCTGAATCCTGCATCCTCGATCCTCAATCCTCAATCCTGCTTTTTCTCACTCCACCTTTATTCCCGCCTCCTTCACGACCTTGCTCCACTTCGCGACTTCGTTTTTGATCTGCGCGGTAAACTGCTCGGGCGTGCTGGCAACGATGTCAAAGCCCAGACCGACCACGCGGTCCTTCATCTCGGGCTGCGCGAGGATTTTCGCGATGTCGCTCTGCAGCCGTTG
Organism: Betaproteobacteria bacterium; assembly: GCA_031399805.1. Taxonomy (GTDB): domain Bacteria; phylum Pseudomonadota; class Gammaproteobacteria; order Burkholderiales; family SG8-41; genus PALSA-1004. Next base: position 4,033 of record JANNPG010000202.1, read on the forward strand.
CACCACCGCTCTCGGCGTACCGGCGGGCACCAGCACACCCTGCAGCGTATCGCTTTCCTGACCCGGCCATCCCGCCTCGGCCATGGTCGGCACGTCGGGCAACGCCGGCGAGCGCTTCGCACTCGTGACGGCAAGCGCACGCAGCCGTCCGCCCAGAATGTGCGGCGTGGTGGGCGGCATTGCCGTGCAGCCCAGTGGCACCTGATTGCCGATGACGGCGGTGACGGCCGGGCCGGCGCCGGCGTACGGCACTGTCGTGACATCCAGCTTCGCCGTAACCTTCAGCAGACTCGCCGCCAGGTCGGGTGTGGTGCCGATGCCGGGTGTCGCGAAACTGTACTTCTTCGGGTTCGCCTGTATCAGCTTGATCAAGTCCGGCATCGTCTTTGCGGCGACCGACGGGTGTGCTGTATACACGTTCGGCGAGGCCGCCATGTTGGAAACCGGCGCGAAGCTCTTGTACGGATCGTAGGGAATCTTCGAGTAGAGGCCCGGATTCACGACAAAGCTCGAACTCACCACGAGTATCGTGTAGCCATCGGGCGTCGCATTCGCGGCCATGCCCATCCCGATGTTGCCGCCCGCCCCCGCGCGATTATCGATGACGACCTGATGGCCCCAGGCCTCGGAGAGTTTTTGCGCCACCAGGCGCGCGATCACGTCCGTCGGGCCGCCTGGTGCAAATGGCACAATGAGACGGACGGACTTCGTTGGATATTGCGGCTCGGCCGCCTTGACCGCGCCGCCAGTCGCGCCCATCACTGCCGCGATGATAAAACCTGCGATGAACGTTTTGGTTGTCTTCACTCGCTTCTCCTCGATCCTCAATCCTGTATCCCCTTCCCCTGAAGCGGGGGAAGGTAGGATGGGGGCACTCAATCCTGCTTTTTCACTCGACTTTCAGTTTCGCGTCCTTGATCACCTTGGCCCAGCGCACGATTTCCGCCTTGATGAATTCACCGCACTGCTCGGGCGTGCTCGACATCGGCTCGAAGCCGGCGGCCTGCATTCTCTCACGCGTGTCCGGCATTTCAACGAGCTTGATCCACTCCGCGTTGAGCCTTGCGATAATCTCGCGCGGCGTGCCGGCGGGCACGGCCAGCACGTACCAGGTAGTCACTTCATAATTCGCGATGCCGGCTTGCCTCGCGGTCGGCACGTCCGGCAGATACGGCATCCGCTCAGCGGCCAGCACGGCAAGCGGTTTCACCCGGCCGGCCTTGATGTGCGGCAAAGTCGGCGGCACGCCGATTACGACCATGTCCACATGGCCGCCCATCATGCCGACCATTGCCTCGTTCGATCCCTTGTACGGCACGTGCACGATGTTGAGTCCGGCCAGGCTCTTAAAGAGCTCGCTGCCCAGATGGTTGGAAGTGCCGAGGCCGCCCGAGCCGAAATTGAGCTTGCCGGGATTTGCTTTCGCGAGTTGCACGAGTTCCTTGAGCGTTTTCGCCGGCACGGATGGATGGACCAGCAGCACGTTGGGAATCTGCGCGACCATCGAGATCGGCGCGAAATCCCTTATGGGGTCATAAGCGAGTTTCTTGTACAGGCTGGGGCTGATTGAGAGCGATGGCGATCCCAGCACGATCGTATAACCGTCGGCCGCCTGCTTCGACGCGTACTCGGTGCCGACATTGCCGCCCGCGCCGGGCCGGTTTTCCGGCACCACCGGCTGGCCGAGCTGGGCCGCGAGCTTCTGCCCGATGATACGGCCCAGGATGTCGGTCGGGCCGCCCGCGGGGAACGGCAGGATGAAGCGCACCGGCTTGTTCGGGTACGTGGACTGTTGCGCGTGTGCACCGCCGGCAATCGCCGCCACGCCCAGCGCTGCGCAGACGACCTGCTTGAAAATGCCCATGATTTCCTCGCTCTTCGATGTACTACTCAGCTGATTATTGTTCGTGCCGTGCGGCATTCTACCGCGTGTCGCGCGCCTGCGGCGGCGGCAAATCAGCTCGGGAAACGGCGATTGAGCTCCGCGACCTGCGCGGCCGTTAACAGCCGCGTCGGCTGCGCACGCAGCAACAGCATCAGGTGCGCGGTCTGCTCGAGTTCTTCGATCGCATTGACCGCCGCGGCGAGCGAAGATCCGGCGACCACCGGTCCGTGGTTCGCCAATAGTATCGCGTGATGCCTGCCGGCGAGCTTGCGCACCGCGTCGGCCAGCGCCTGGTCGCCCGGCGTGTGGTATGGGACCAGCGCGAGTTTGCCGACCTGCATGATCGCGTACGCGGTGATCGGCGGAAACACGTCCGCCGGATCCACGTCAGCGAGGCACGAAACCGCGACTGCATGCAATGAATGAAGATGCACCACCGCTGCGCTTTTCGCGCGCTCCTCATACATCGCGAGGTGCAGGAACGATTCCTTCGACGGCGCGTCGCCGTTGATCAACTTGCCGCTGCCGTCGAGCCTGGATATTTTTGCCGGATCGAGCCGGCCCAGGCACGAATTGGTCGGCGTCAGCAGAAAGCCGCCGTCGCCGAGCTTCACGCTGATATTGCCCGCGCTGCCATGCGCGAGGCCGCGGTCGTAGAGCGACTTCCCGAGTTCGGCGATTTGCTCGCGCAAGAGATTTTCGGTCATTCAAAACCTTTCCAATCCGATGCAACCGCCGATGAACGCCGATAGACGCCGATGCAATGAATCATGAGTGATGAGCGATGGGTGATGAGTGATGAGTGATGAGTGATGAGACTTTCCGCTTTCCCATTTCCCATTTCCCATTACCGTTTTACCTGTTTTGACCATATCCGCGTTCATCGGCGTTCATCGGAGATTTCAAGTTTTTGAAACGCCTTCAGAAAAAAATCATCACCGCCGAAATTGCCGGATTTCAGCGCCAGCGCAACCGGCTTATCATCAAGACTCGCCGTCCACGGCACGCCGGGATCGATCTCGGCGCCGACGCGCAAACCACCGATACCGAGCGCGGTGACGACCGCGCCGGACGTCTCCCCGCCGGCGACCACCAGCCGCCGCGCGCCGCCCGCGACCAGCGCTTTCGCGATATCGCCGAATGCCTGTTCGACGATTGCGCCGGCACGCTCGCGGCCGAGCGCCGCCTGCACCGCTTCGATCTGCTGCGGCGCAGCCGTGGAGTATATCAATATCGGCTTGTCGCCCAGCCGCGGCTGCGCCCACTCCAGTGCTTGCTGGACGACGCCCGGATCACGCGCCAGCATTAAAGGATCGAGTTCGAAACCGTCGCAGTGCCGCCGCATCTCGGCGACCTGCCGTTGCGTCGCCGCCGCGCAACTGCCCGACAACACGACGGCGTGGCCATTGACGCGCGGCAGCACGCGCGCCTGCGTCATCGTGAGCAATCCCCTGCCGCGAAAATTTTCCGGCAGGCCGAGCGCCAGCCCCGAACCACCGGTCAAGAGCTTCATATCCGCGCACGCCGCGCTGATTGCGAACAGATGTCGATCGGTGAGCGCATCGACAATGGCGAGCCGTATGCCGCTCGTCGCGAGTTTCTGCATTTCGCCATTGATCGCGACGCCGCCCTGCTCGACCACCTCGAACGGTATGAGCCCGACCCTGCCCTGCGACTGCCGCTGAAGCACGCGCACCAGCGACGAATCCGTCATCGGGTTCAACGGATGATGACGCATGCCCGATTCGGACAGCAATTGATCGCCGACGAACAGGTTGCCCTGGTAGATCGTGCGCTTGTTGGTTGGGAATGCCGGGCACGCGACGGTGAATGGCTCGCCCAGCTCGGCGAGCAACGCCTCGGCGACCGGGCCTATGTTGCCGGTGGCTGTCGAATCGAATGTGGAACAATATTTGAAATAAAACTGATGCGCGCCGCAGCGCTTGAGCCAGTCAAGCGCGCCCAGCGACAGCTTGACCGCATCAGCGGCCGGAATCGAGCGTGACTTTAATGCGATGATTACTGCATCGGCGTCCGGCGCGACGCCGCCGACTCGCGGCACGCCGAGCAGCACCACTGTCGACATGCCCTGGCGCACCAGCGTGTTGGCGAGATCAGTCGCGCCCGTAAAATCGTCGGCGATGCAGCCCAGCAACATCAAGAATTCCCGAACGGATCAGAGCGTGCCGGTCGCGCGCAGTTCGCCCAACGAGATGCGCGCGGTAACGGCCTGCGCGAAGCTCTTGGTGGTGCCGCTGCCGCCGAGATCCGGCGTGCGCGCCTGCGCGTCGGCGAGCGCCGCATCCAGCGCCGCTTCAATTGCGCGGCTGGCATCAAGGTACGCGGGCTTGTTATGTCGCGCGCCCAGCCATTCGAGCAGCATCGCCGCCGACAGCATCAGGCCGGAAGGATTGGCGACGCCGCTTCCGACCAAATCGGGCGCCGAACCGTGCCCGGCATTCGCGATTGCGTGATCATCCCCCGCGTTCAGCGCGGCCGCGAGGCCCAGACCGCCGGACAGGGCGACCGCCTCGTTGGAAAGAATATCGCCGAACATGTTGGTGATCAGAATCACATCGTAGCGCTGCGGCCGCGTGTAGATGTCGGCGGCCATCGCATCGATGTCGACCTCGCGAAACGCGATTTCCGGGTTGCGCCCGGCGCACGCATAGGCTTCGCTCATGAACAAGCCGTCGGTCATTTGCAACACGTGCTGCTTGCCGATCGCGGCCACACTCTTGCGGCGGCGCGCGGCGTATTCGAACGCCACTTTCGCGATGCGGCGCGAGCCTTCGCGTGTGATTTTGCGCACCGACAGCGCGACGTCCTCCGTCGGCATGAATTCAGCGATGCCCAGATGCATGTTGCGATCGGCGTAAAAACCCTCCGTATTCTCGCGCGCGATCAGCACGTCAAGTCCGGGCCGCGCATCGGGCACCCCGGGACGCGAGCGCGCGGGCCGCAAGTTGGCATACAGTGTGAGCCGTTTGCGGATGGTACCCGGCACGTTGATGCCGCCCGCTTCGCGCGCGGGGTAGGCGGTCATGCCGCAGGGCCCGAGTATCACGCCGTCGGCGGCGAGCGCGGCCTCAATTGCGGATTCGGTAATCGTGACGCCGCACTTGCGATAGCTCGCCATGCCGACGTCCACGGTCTCGAACTCCATGCCCAGCGCATACGCGCGGTTGACCGCCTCCAGCATGGTCATGGTAACGTCGGTGATTTCCGGCCCGATGTCGTCGCCGGGCATGACTACGATGCGCATGGTATTGCCTTTCGTTTTTTAAAACGTTTACTCGTTACGCTTAGATCGCGTCCAAAACGAGAGATGCGTCATCTGCATGGCATTTCAATCGTCCTCCAAGGCGACTTCCTCCGGGGCGTAGCGCAGGCGACTCACCTGCATTCACAGGCCCGTGCAGGCGGGGTCGCCTGCGCTACCGTCATTTTGAAATGCGCACTTGATAAAGCACTGATTGCATAAAAACCTTCATCCGCTTCCCTAATCGATTTGCCTCGCATCCCCCGCAAATTCGAGCGCGCAAAACGCGCCGCCATGAAAGTCCGCCGCCGGGTCGCCGGCCGGTGGCGTCTTCGCCACCAGTTCAGCCGCATATTGCTCGGCATTGTCCACCGGCCGATAGCCGACGCGCGACGCGTCGGGATTTTCCCAGCGATTGCGCGCGTTATTCGACACGCCGTAGAGCACGAGAAAGTGAAACGCCGGCGCCTCGATGCAACAGCGCGCAAGCTCGACCATGTCGCGATGACTGATCCAGGTCGCGAGTTGTCGCGCGTCTTCGGGGCGCGCGCGGAACGAGCCGATGCGCAGACATGCGACTTCGAGTCCGTACTTGTCGGCAACCATGCGCCCCAGCGCTTCGCCGAACGCCTTGCTCACGCCATAGCGGCTGTCGGGGCGCGGCGGCGCCGTGTTGCCGATCCTGTGCGCAGCGCGGTAATAGCCGATCACGTGATTGGAACTCGCGAAGATCACCCGCCGCACGCCGGCCATGCGCGCCGCCTCGAACACGTTATAAGTGCCGATCACGTTATTCGGCAGTATCGCGTCCCACGGCCCTTCGCGTGGCACGCCCGCGAGATGAACGATGCAATCGATGTCGCGTACTGCGTGTTGCAGGGCGGCCATGTCCGCAAGATCGGCGGTCACGCATTCCTCGCCCGTGCGCGCCGCAGCCTGCGGCTTGATGTCGAGGAGCCGCAGCGGGCGGCGCCCGTCGTACAAGCCGGCACGCAGCACGCGGCCGATTTCGCCGGCAGCGCCCGTGATCAGGACGCGGGGCGCGGATTGCGCGTTCATGATTTTTCCGTCACTCGACCTTGATCCCGGCGGCATCCACGACCTTTACCCAGCGCTCGTACTCGCGCCGGATACGCTCGCCGTAAATTTGCGGCGTGCCGCCGGTCGGTATCATGCCCTGCTGGTCGAGATTTTTCTTCATGTCCGCGTCCTGCAGGAATTTGTTGACCGTCGCGTTCAGGCGCTCGACGATCGCCGGCGGCGTGCCGCGCGGCGTCATCAGCCCGAACCACAGCTCGACTTCGTAACCGGGCAGCGTCTCACCCATCGTCGGCACCTCCGGCAGCGAGTACCAGCGTTTTGCCGTGGTGACCGCCAGCGCGCGCAGGCGGCCGGCCTGGATCAGCGGCGTCATCGGCGGCAGGCTGCCGACGATCAACTGGCATTGTCCCGATATAAGGTCCACCAGCGCCGGCCCGGTGCTTTTATAGGGCACATGCACCATCTTGATTTTCGCCATGCCGCCCATGAGCTCGGTCGCGAGGTGCGTAAGTCCGCCCATGCCGCTCGACGCATAAATCAACTGGCCCGGTTTGGACCTGGCGAGCGCGATGAATTCCTTGGTGGTTTTGGCCGGCACCGACGGATGCACCGACAGCACGAACGGCGCAATGCCGACCTCGGCAACCGGAATGATGCTGTTGATCGGATCGAACGCCGGTCGGTGGGTTGCCGACGTTGCCGAAAAACTCCCGGACATGACCATCAGCGTATATCCATCGGGCACGGACTTGGCGGTAAGTTCCATGCCGATGACGCCGCCAGCACCGCCGCGATTGTCGACGATGAACTGCTGGCCGAGGTGTTCGCTCAATTTCTGCGAAACTTGGCGCGCGGTGATGTCGCTGCCGCCGCCCGGCGCAAACGGCACGATCACGCGCACCGCCTTGGCGGGATACGTTTGCGCGACGGCAAACTGGGACGCGAGCGCAAGCGCGATCGCCAGGGGCGCTATGCGCGCCGGAGAGCGGGATTTGAATTTGGATGGCATGGCTGAGCTCCGTTGAAAAAGTTCGTTGGGATAATATCGTCACGCGGGAACAAACGGCAACTTCGATTCCAACGCACACTCGGGCTTCGTCACTGGGTTCATCACGCCGTTCCTGACGCGGTCGAGATACCAGCCCAGCCGCAGCACGCCGTGCGACTGATGTCCCCACAGGTCGGCCTGCACCAATGTGTCGGCAACCAGCCGCGCGTCAGCCGCCG
>JANNPG010000245.1:0-2728 GCA_031399805.1 Betaproteobacteria bacterium
TACGAGTGGACGATGGATGCGCTGCTCGAGGATTTTGCAGCACTCATCGACCACCTCGGCTGCGGGCGCGTGCACCTCGTCGGCGCCAAGAGCGGCGGTTCGATGGCGCTCATGCTCGCGGCCGAATATCCGCAGCTCGTGCAAACGCTGGTCGGCGTGACGCCACCGGTGGTCGGCCCTCGGGCGGCGACCGGCTGGTGCAAGGACATCGAAAAAAGCGGCATGCTCGCGTGGGCGCAACTGACGATGCAGGGCCGGCTCGGCAGCAAAGTGTCGCAGGCGGAAATTGACTGGTGGGTAAACACCATCCAGAGCAAGACGGCGGTGTCGACCATGCAGGGCTATCTGCGCTGGGTGCCCGGGATGGACATACGCGCCGACGTCGCAAAAATCACGTGCCCGACGCTGATCTTTTGCACCACCGGCAGCGGGCTGCGCACGATCGACAGCTATAAGGAATGGCAATCGACCATCCGCAACTCGCGGCTGATCGTGCTCGACAGCGACGCCTGGCACGCGGCCGGCGCGCTGCCCGACGTGTGCGCCAAAGCGGCGCTCGAATTTATCCGCGGGCAGAAATGAATCCGTCGTCGCGATTGATTTTGATTGCCGCCGTGATGTTCGCGGCGTGCGGCAACGCTTGCGCGCAGACCGCCCGTACCGACTATCCGGCGAAGCCGGTGCGCATCGTCGTCGGCTATCCCCCGGGCGGCCCGACCGATCTCATCGCGCGCGCAATCGCGCAAAAACTCTCCGCCGCCTTCGGGCAGCAGGTGATCGTCGACAACCGCCCGGGCGCGAGCGGCATCATAGGCGCCGAACTCGTGGTGAAGGCCGCGCCCGACGGCTACACGCTGTTGACCGTGCCGGTGACTTTTGCCGTCACGCCGAGCATCTATCCGAAAATGCCCTACGATGCCGAGAAAGACTTGGCGCCGGTCGCGCTCGTCGCGGCGGCGCCGTTCATCCTCGTCGTGCATCCGACGCTGCCGGTGAAAACGGTCAAGGACCTGATCGCGCTCGCCAAAAGCCGCCCCGGCCAGATCAATTACGCATCGGCCAGCGCAGGCGGCATGCCGCATCTCGCGGGCGAACTCTTCAACTACATGACCGGCGTCAAGCTCACGCACATCCCTTACAAGGGCGCTGCGCCCGCCACCATCGATCTGCTGGCGGGCGAGGCGTCGCTGATGTTCAACAACATGCTGTCAGCGATGCCGCACGTGAAATCCGGCAAGCTGCGCGCGGTGGCGGTCACGAGTGCCAAGCGTTCGGGCGCGCTGCCCGACTTGCCGACCGTCGCCGAGACGATTGCGGGCTACGCGGCGAGCGGTTGGTACGGCGCGTTTGCACCGGCGGCAACGCCGCGCGACATCATTGCCAAGCTCAATACCGAGATCAACCGCGCAATGCGCGACCCTGACGTCGCGCAACGGCTGGCCGGCGACGGCGTCGAAGCGATCAACTTGACGCCGGGCGAGTTCGGCAGCTATCTCAGGCAGGAAATCGCCAAATGGGGCAAGATCGCAAAACTTTCCGGAGCAACCGTTGATTAAAAGCGCAGTTAAAAGTAGCGCAGGCGACTCGCCTGCATTCGTTAACGGAGCAGGCGAGGTCGCCTGCGCTACGCCCCGGAGGAAGTCCTCTTGGGGGACAAGAGCGCGCCGATCGAGAAACTGCGCGCGACTTGCGGGCATCGCGTTTGCGCTCGCCTGCGCTGCGGCAATGGCGGCGGAGTATCCGTCGCGCCCGATCCGCATCGTCGTTCCCTACCCGGCCGGCGGCCCGGTAGACATTACGGCGCGCACCGTCGGCCCCAGACTCACCGAAGCGCTGGGTCAACCCATCGTCGTCGACAATCGCGGCGGCGCCGGCGGCATCGTCGGCTCCGAACTCGTCGCCCGCGCGGCGCCAGACGGCTACACGCTGCTTCTCTGCACGACCGCCAACGCGATCAACGCGAGCCTGATGCCGAAACTCCCGTACGACATAGAAAAGGATTTTGCGCCGATCACGCTGGCGGTGATCATCACCAGCGTGCTGGTCGTGCATCCTTCGGTCGCCGCGCATTCGGTGCAGGAACTGATCGCGCTCGTCCGCGCCAGACCCGGCCAGCTCTCTTACGCGTCGACCGGCAACGGCACGCCGACGCATCTCGCGGCGGAACTCTTCAAGAACATGACCGGGGCCGACATCGTGCACGTTCCCTACAAGGGCGCGTCGCTGGCCGTGATCGATCTGATCAGCGGGCAGGTGCAGCTTTCGTTCATCAGCGCGCCCGGCGTGGTGCCGCACATCAAGGCCAGCCGGCTGCGCGTGCTGGCGGTGACCAATGCGAAGCGTTCCGCGCTGCTGCCGGCGGTGCCGACCATCAGCGAATCAGGGCTCCCCGGTTACGAGTCGGAAGGCTGGCACGGCCTGATGGCGCCGGCGCGCACGCCGAAGGCCGTCATCGACCGGCTCTATCGCGAATTCGCCGCCGCGTTGCGCGCGCCCGACATCAGCGCGCAACTGCTTGCCGGCGGCGCCGAGCCCGTCGGCCTGCCGCCCGACCAACTTTCAGTAAAACTGCATAATGAAATCGTGAAGTGGGGCAAGGTTGTCAAAGCGACCCGCATGAAACCCGATTAGCGTAGCTCTGACTAAGCCCGTTCGTGCTGATGTATAGAAGCACGAACAAGATATTTATCTGAACACAGCGTTCACCCTTCGATACCTCAGGCCGAAC
>JANNPG010000299.1:0-2452 GCA_031399805.1 Betaproteobacteria bacterium
AGGACCTGAATCCCGGGTCGAAGAAAGTCGTCCGCGCGCAGCTCGAGCCGGCGTTGAAGGATGCCAAGCCCGAAGACCGTTTTCAGTTCGAGCGGCATGGTTACTTTATTGCCGACCGCATCGACTCCAAACCCGGCGCGCCGGTATTCAATCGCGCGGGGACGCTGCGCGATTCCTGGTACAAGTAATAATAATGCGCGAAATGCCCGTGTCGATTGAACAGAAGCCGTTATGCCACACGCAACGATAGACGGATTGAAGATCAACTATGTCGTGCAAGGCAGCGGCCCGCCGCTCATCATGCTCGCGCCCGGCGGCTTTGATTCGAATATCGAAGGCTGGTCGACGCGCGGCGTGTGGAAGGACTTGCGCCCGCTCGATACGCTGGCGAAGAATTTCACCCTGATCGCCTACGACCGCCGCGAAGCCGGGCTTTCGGGCGGGCGCGTCGAGCCGCACACGTGGCGCATGTGGGCGGCCGAAGCCGTCGGACTGCTCGACCATCTTGACATCGACCGCGCGTGGGTCATCGGCGGCTGCATGGGCGTGTCGGTGGCGGCGGCGATGGGCGCGCATTTTCCGGCGCGCTGCACGGGACTCCTGATGCACTGGCCGGTCGGCGGTTTTCGCTGGCGCGCGAAAGGGCGGCTCAACTTCGACAAGCATATTGCGTTCGCGCGCGAGCATGGCCTCGCGGCGGTCGCCGGGCGCGCGAAGAAAGCAACCGGCTTCTGGGCCGATCCCGAGTCGGGCCCGTGGGCGGCGGTACTCGCCCACGACGCCGCGTTTGCCGCGAAATACGTCAAGCACGACATCGAGCACTATCTGGCGATCGTCAGCCAGAGCCGCGATACGCTGTTCGACGACACCATGCCGTCGGGTGCGACCGGCGAACAACTGATGGCAATCAAATTGCCGTCGTTCATCATGAGCGGCGACGATGCGTCGCACTCGACGTCGTCCGCGCATGCGCTGCGCGAGCTGATTCCGGGCGCGGCGCTCTCCCCGCTCATGCCACCGCAGCAAAACGCGGCGAGCGTCACCGCGTGGATCCGCGCCTCGGTCGCGTCGGTGAAGGCAGCGTAAAACAGCACGGCGCCCGTTCGCGCAATCCGCCTTACCGTTACCGGATTTTTATCATGCCTACCCTGCGCTACCGCATCGTCAACGTGTTTGCCGAATCGCCGCTCGCGGGCAATCCGCTGTGCGTGTTCGAAGATGGCGGCGCGCTCGACGATGCCACGATGCAGGCGCTGGCACTGCAGTTCAACCTTTCCGAAACGACGTTCATACTGCCGCCGACCGCAAAGGGCGCCACCGCGCGCGTGCGCATTTTCACGCCCGCCTTCGAAATGCCTTTCGCCGGCCACCCCACGCTCGGCACCGCGCACGTCGTGCGCGAACTGATGAAAACCGGCGACAAGGTCAAGCTCGAAATGAAAGCGGGCGTCATCCCGGTCACCGCGCGGGGCGACGAGTGGACGCTGCAGGCGAACGCGCCACAGTCGCATGCGCCGGACGTTTCGCACGGGCAGTTCGCGCAAATGCTCGGCATTGCGGAGTCCGATGTGCTCGACGGCGCGCTGTGGGTGGATACCGGTTCGGAGCAGCTCATCATGCCGCTCGCGTCGGCAGACGCGGTCGGGCGCTGCCGGCCGAACGCCGAACTGCTCGCGCGCTACGCGGTCGGCAACAAACGCGCCGGCCTCGCCTACGTCTGGGCGCGCGTGCACGAGGCGACGGTGCGCGCGCGCTTCTTCTTCACCAAGCACGGCGGTCTGGTCGAAGATCCCGGCACCGGTTCGGCGTGCGCCAATCTCGGCGGCTGGTTCGTCGCGCACCAGGCGCGGTTGCCGCTGTCGCTGCAAGTGCTGCAAGGCGATGAGGTCGGCCGCCCGTGCCGCCTCGGCTTGCGCGTTGACAAGGATCAGCGCATCTTCGTGTCCGGCCGCGTGATCGCGCTCGGACGCGGCGAGATTTCGCTTTGACGCGAATCCCCGAATCCTGTATCCCCTTCCCCCGAACCGGGGGGAGAGCGTGCTTAGAATGCGAGGGGGCATTAGGATGGGGGCAGCGAATCCTCAATCCTCGATCATGGGCAATTCACCGATCACCATCTCCGGGACGCTCGCGGAATTTGTAGCCTCGCTTGATTGGGCCGCCATCCCCGCCGCCATCCGGGCGCAAGCGAAGCTGCACCTCCTGGACTCCGTCGGCATAGCGCTGGCATCCGCGAGTTTCGATTTCGCGCACAAGGCCTGCGCCGGGCTTGCCGCTTTGGGGGGCGGGGAATACACGGTAATCGGCATGCCGGCAAAGCTCGCCTTGCGCGACTCGGTATTGATGAACGGGATGCTGGTGCATGGCCTGGAGTTCGACGACACCGCGATTCGCGGCCGCATCCACCCCAGCGCTTTTGGCGTGCCCTGCGCCCTCGGCGTCGGTGCGTTCG
>JANNPG010000349.1:0-6444 GCA_031399805.1 Betaproteobacteria bacterium
CGCCGGGCCGTTGACCGCCGCAATCACCGGAATCTCCGCGTCCTGCAGCGCGAGCGGTATGCGCTGGATACCGTGTTTGTAGTTCTGCTGCAGCACGTGCGGCGGCGCTTTCGAGCGCTCGCCCATGGTCTTGATGTTGCCACCTGCCGAGAACGCGCTGCCCTCGCCGGTGATAATCAGCACCGACACGTCCGGACTCGAGTTCGCCCATGCGATGGTGGTCACGATATCCGTCGTGAGTTCGGTGCTGGTCAGCGCATTACGCACGTCGTCGCGCTTGAAAGTGAGCACGGCGACGCGCTCGGTGAGCGTCAGTGTGGCGTCTTTGAGCTGCGGTAAAGCGGACATAAAGATCCCTTAAGGAGTGGTTGTCGGCGGCGCGAACGCCCATGGTAAGCGCTCGCGTGCGCCGTTACAACGGTTGCGCACGCGATGCTATACTTGCGCGGTCATCGAATATTGTGGGCAGCAAAGCACGCTTTGGGGAAATGAGTCATGGCAAAAATCGAAGTCAAATCCGAAATCACCGGCACTGTCTGGCAAATCAAGTCGAAACCCGGCGACAAAGTCGAGGGTGGCGACACGCTGCTCGTGATTGAATCGATGAAAATGGAAATCCCGGTGATCACCGAGGACGGCGGCACGGTCAAGGAAATCCTGGTCAAGGAAAAAGACCCGGTCGCCGAAGGCCAGGTGGTCGCGATACTCGAGGGGTAGAATCTATATCACCTCGGCACGCCGTCGCGAACGTTCCGCATCAACCTTCCGCCAGTTCCCGCAGTTTCTTGATTGCCTCGTCGCGTGAGGCGCGCACGCGCGCTTCGGCGGCGCGTTGCGCTCGCTCGCCGTCGCCTTCGCGCACGGCTTTGACGAGTTCCTGCCAGTGCCTGACTGACTGACGGCGGCGCAGTTCGCTCGCCAGCCCCAGCCGCGAATAGCGTAATGTCTGCTGCGCGAGCGCATCGAGGATGGCGCGCAGGCGCGCGCTGCGCGACGCCGCCGTCAACGCGCGGTTCAGCCGAAAGACGCATTCGACATATTCGTTGCTGTGCCGCGCATTCTTCGCAAGCCGCGCGAGTTCCGCGACTTCGGCCTCGAGCATCGGCAACAGTTTCAGGCGTTCGGGCTCTTCGGCGATGCCGCGGTCGCGCAGTCCGTTCAGGGCGACGCGGATATCGAATATCTCCCTGACCTCCGGGATGCTCAACTTGGTGACCTGCGCGCCGCGCCGCGCGAGGATCGTCACCAGCCCGTCCTTTTCCAGGAGGCGCAGCGCATCGCGCACCGGGCCGCGGCTCACGCCAAACTCCGCGGCGAGCGCCTGCTCCATGACGCGTTGTCCCGGCGCATAGCTGCCGGCCGTGATGCGGCTGGCGAGCTGGGCCGCAATCTGCTCGGGCAGCGACAGCATCAGCGCGCCGGTGGCGCGCGGCGCGGGCGGCGCAGCCGCCGGCGTGGCGCGCGGCAAACGAACGGGGTGTCCCATCCGCGTAACTTAGCCGGTATCTTGTCAGATTGTCAACAATCTTATTGACAGCAAAATGGGGTTGCCGCTAGGATAGCCGTCCCTGACCCTGAAAACAGAGGCGCGCGCTGCCGGGATCGGGTGCGCCGCCCTCAACCATTGCGCCCAACCATGAGCTGGAGAGCAGAAGCCGAGGAAATCCACCACCGCCGCACGCTGGCCGAGGCCTGCGGCGGCAGCGCGGCGGTGGCCGCGCACCACGCGGCCGGCAAACTCACGATTCGCGAGCGCATACACGCGGTACTCGATTCAGGCAGCTTTCAGGAAGTCGGCAAGTTGGCCGGCAACGTGACGTACGACCCGCACGGTGCGTTGACGGGTTTCACTCCTTCGCCATACGTTGCGGGCATCGGCAAGATTGACGGCCGGCCGGTCGCCATCGGCGGCGAGGACTACACGATCAAAGGCGGCGCCGGCTTTGGCGGCCAGCGCCGCAAAGGCGGCCAGGGCGGCTTCATCGAAGACCTTGCCTGCCAGTACCGCATTCCGCTGATCAACCTGGTCGATGGCGTCGGCGGCAGCGTAACGTCGATTACGCGCCGCGGACATGCGACGTTTCCCGGCTCCGGGCAAGACGGTTTCGAGCGGTCGGTCGAACTGATGGGCATCGTCCCGGTCGTCAGCGCGGTGATGGGAACCGCCGCCGGCGGACCATCCGGGCGCGCGATACTCGCGCACTGGACGGTAATGGTCAAAGACCACAGCCAGATATTCGCCGCCGGGCCGCCGGTCGTTGAGCGTGCGTTCGGCACCAAGGTCACGAAGGAAGAACTCGGCGGCCACAAGATGGCGGTTGACACCGCCGGCACCATCGACAACGCTGCAGAGGACGAAGCGGACTGCCTGTGCCAGATCCGGCGCTTTCTTTCGTATATGCCGTCCAACGTGTGGGAGTTGCCGCCGCGGGCGCCGTGCAGCGATCCGGTCGATCGCTGCGAAGACGCCCTCGTCGACATCGTCCCGCGCTCGCAGCGCCAGCCGTACGACATGCGGAAGTTGATCGAGATGGTCGTCGATAAAGGTTCGGGGTTCGAAATTCAGCCGACGTTCGGGCGCGCGGTGATCACCAGCCTCGCGCGCATGAACGGCATGGTGGTCGGCGTCGTCGCTTTCAATCCGATGTTCGGCGGCATTGTGGATGTGAAAGCCGCGCGCAAGCAGACGCATTTCACCGAATTGTGCGATTCGTTCAACATTCCGCTCATCTATTTTGTCGACGTGCCCGGATTCCAGATCGGCATGGAAGCGGAAGCCGCGGGCATACTGCGCATCGGCATGCAGGGACGCTATCTCAACATGCAGTTGTCGGTCCCCGTTTACACGGTCGTCGTGCGCAAGTGCTACGGTATGGCGGGCGGCAGCACGATAGACAGGAGCGGGCTCAATTTCAAAATCGCCTGGCCGTCGGCCGAATGGGGCTCGCTGCCGATCGAGGGCGGTGTCAAAGCCGCATTCCGGCGCGAGATCGAAGCCGCGCCGGACCCGGCGGCGAAAGAAGCGGAGATCGAAACGGAAATCCGCCGCATGACCTCGCCGTTTCTGACCGCCGAAGCGTTCGGCGTCGAAGACATGATCGATCCGCGCGAAACGCGGCCTTACCTGTGCCGCTTTCTCGAAGCCGCACGGGTCGGCATGAAAACCCGCGTCGGACCAAGGCTGCGCGCCGGCGTGCGGCCGTAAGAACGAAATAATCAACCAGGACCTGCGGCAATGGCGTTTGAAAAATTACTCGAGGAATACGCGGCGCGACGCGCCAAAGCGCTCGGCATGGGCGGTCCCGACAAACTCGCGAAGCGCAAGAAAGCCGGACTGTTAAACGCGCGCGAACGCATCATCGCGCTGGTGGACAAGGACAGCTTCATCGAGTCGGGACTGTTCGGTTCGTCGGGCGTGTATCCGGAGCAGGCGGACGAAACGCAGACCGACGGCAAGATTGCCGGTTTCGCTCGCATCGCCGGCCGCGATGTCGCGGTCGTCGTCAACGACTTCACGGTCAAGGGTGCATCAACCAGCGCGACCAATGGCAAGAAAGTCGGCCACATGAAACGCACGGCGACCGAGCGCGGCATGCCGCTCGTCATCATTGGCGAATCGACCGGCGCGCGTCTGCCCGACGCGATGGGCTCGCGCGGCATGGGGCTCTTGCTCGGCAACGACAACACGCAGTTCCGGCGCACGCGCGAAACGCCGCTCGCCACCGCCGTCATCGGGCCGTCGTTCGGCTCCTCCGCGTGGCTCGCGTGCCTCGCCGACTTCGCGGTGATGCATAAAGGCGCGACGATGGCGGTGTCGAGTCCGCGCCTGATCGAAATGGCGCTTAATGAAAAAGTCGATCTCAACGAACTCGGCGGCTGGCGGCTGCATGCCGAAACCACCGGCCTCGTCGATCAGATCGTCGATACCGAAGAGGAAATGTTCGCCGCGATCAAAAGGTTTCTTTCTTACTTGCCGAGCCATCATCGCGAAGCACCGCCGGATGCGCCGGTGCCCGCGGGTTCCGGCGCCGACATGCACGACGTCTTTTCCATCCTGCCCGAAAAACGCACCCAGGTGTACGACATGAAGCGCGTGATCAAGTCGCTCGTCGACAAGTACACGATGTTTGAATTGAAGCCGCGTTTTGGCAAGAGCGCCTGCGTTGCGCTGGCGCGCCTCGGCGGCAAAAGCGTGGGCATCGTCGCCAACAATCCCCTGCATCGCGGCGGCGCGCTCGACGCCGACGCGTGCCGCAAGATCGTCGACTTTCTCGTGCTGTGCGACTCGTTCAACGTGCCGATCGTGTTGCTGGTCGACACGCCCGGCTTCCAGATCGGCACCGAAGCCGAAAAGAGCGGCGCACCGGGCAAAATCATGAACTTCATGAATGCGATGACGCTGGTTACGGTGCCCAAGCTGTCGGTGATTCTGCGCAAGAGTTATGGCCGCGCCTACGTATGCATGGGCGGCGGGCGGCATTCGGACGATATCGCTGCGTGGCCGACCGCGGAAATCAGTTTCATGAGCCCGGAGTTCGCAACCACCATTGTGCATGGCGTAAAGCCGGGCGATGCCGACTATCCGGCGCGGCTCGCCGAAATCGCGCAAGGCTCCGACGTTTGGGGACTCGCCTCGGTATTCGCCGCGCAGGCGGTCATACGCCCCGCTGAGACGCGCGATTACCTGATCCGGATGCTGGACGTTTACAAACTGCGCATGACCAGGGGGGTCGGCCAGCATTTGATGCGCACCTGGCCGACGAGTTACTAGAGCAAGGATGAAGGCGGAAGGATGAAGGATGAAGGGTGAATAGTAAAAGCAGTTGGCGCGAGCGGAGGGTGAATTTCATCCTTCATCCCTCATCCTTCATCCTTAACGCGGGGCGGTGCGCGACATGTTCGCAAAAGTAGTCGTCGCGAATCGCGGCGCAGTAGCAGCCCGCGTCCTGCGCGCACTGCATGAAATGCGCATTAAATCGGTCGCCGTTTACTCTGAAGCGGATTTCGGTGCGCCGTACCTGGAAATGGCGAGCGAGACCTATGCGATCGGTGCGGCGCCGGCGCGCGACAGTTACCTCAATCAGGACGTTCTGCTCGACGTATTCAAGCGCGCGGGCGTTGATGGCATGCATCCGGGCTATGGATTCCTGTCGGAGAACGCGCAATTCGCGCAACGCGTGACGGATGCCGGCGTGCACTTTATTGGCCCGTCGCCCAAATGGATAGATGCGATGGGGCACAAAACGCGCGCGCGCGAAATCGCGGCGCAGTACGGCATGCCGATGTCGCAAGGCTCGGATGTCCTGCCGATGGAGCCCGCCGCGATACTGGCGGCGGCGCGCGCGATCGGCTACCCGGTGCTGGTCAAGCCCGCGGGCGGCGGCGGCGGCATCGGCATGCTGCCGGCCAAGGATGAAAGCGAATTGCTCGCCGTCGTCGAGCGTTCGCGCTCGATGGCGACGCGTGGTTTCGGCAATGCCGAGGTCTATCTCGAGCGCCTCTTTGAGCGGCCGCGCCACGTCGAATTTCAGGTGCTGGGCGACCGCTACGGCAACGCTGTGCATCTCTTCGAGCGCGACTGCTCGGTGCAGCGCCGCAACCAGAAAGTCATCGAAGAAGCGCCCGGCCCGGCGCTCGATCGCTCCAAAGTGAATGCGGTGGCGGACCAGATTGCCGCCATCATCAAGGAAATGGGATACGACAACATCGGCACGGTCGAGATGCTGCTGGGTGCCGACGGTTCGTTCAACTTCCTGGAAATGAACACGCGCCTGCAGGTCGAGCACGGCGTGACCGAGGAGGTGACGGGGGTCGATCTCGTCAAAGCGCAAATCCGTTCCGCAGCCGGCGAGAAGCTCGACGCCATCCTGCCAAAAACAATCGCGATAAAGGGTCATGCGATCCAGGCGCGTGTTTACGCCGAGGATCCGAAGAATTTCTTCCCGTCGCCGGGCAAGCTCACGGTATTCCGGCCGCCCGACGATAAATCGATACGCGTCGAGACCGGTTACGCGGAAGGCCGCGACGTGACGCCGTATTACGACCCCATGATCGCGAAAGTCATCGTGCATGAGGCGAGTCGCGAGGCGGCGATTGCCAAGCTTGCACTGGCGCTCGAGGCTTTCGACATCAAAGGACCGAAGACCAACATTCCGGCGGTCGTTGCCATCCTGCGTTCCGGGCAATTTCAGGCGGGCGAAGTGCACACCGGCCTCATTCCCGAAGTGTTGGCGAAGGCGAAAAAATCTTGAACCGCCAAGGATTCTTTTCAATACCCCCTCGAGGGGTACGCGAAGGTCGCCAAGGAAAACGGAACTGAATATGGGTCCTGTGGCAATCATTGCGAAGGCTAGAAACGAGAACCGCGCGGCGCTCGATGAACTCAGCGGCAAGCAATTGCTCGCCAGCTTCGGGGTCAACGTGCCGAAGTCCGTGGTGGTCAGC
>JANNPG010000358.1:0-10834 GCA_031399805.1 Betaproteobacteria bacterium
CCCGATGGTCGTTCCGGTCGGCAAGAAAGTTCGCATCATCCTGACTGCCGGCGACGTAATCCATGCGTGGTGGGTGCCGGCGCTGGGCGTCAAACAGGATGCGATTCCCGGGTTTGTGCGCGACACCTGGTTCAAGGTCGACAAGCCCGGCACTTATCGCGGCCAGTGCGCAGAGCTGTGCGGCAAGGATCACGGTTACATGCCGATCGTGGTCGAGGCGGTCGAGCCCGAGAAATACGCGCTGTGGGTCGCTGAGCAGAAGAAGACGATGGTGGCGCAGGCCGACAATCCAAACAAGGCGTGGACGCTGGACGAACTCAAGGTGCGCGGCGAAAAAGTCTATGCCACCAACTGCCAGGTTTGCCATCAGCCGACCGGCATGGGACAACCGCCGGTGTTCCCGTCGCTGGTGGGTTCCAGGGTCGTGATCGGTTCGAAAGGCGCGCAGATTGCGCTGCTGCTCAAGGGCAAGAATGCGATGCCGCCGTGGACGCAGCTGTCGGATGTCGAGTTGGCTGCGGTGATGACCTACACCCGCAACAACTGGGGCAACAGGACCGGTGACGCGGTCCAGCCCGGCGAATTCAAAACCGCGCGCAAATAAAGATCCCCTCCAGGAGATTTTATGGAAGCAGCACACGCACACGATCACGGCCACGCTGATCACGCGCACCACCCGTCGGGAATTATGCGCTGGATCACCACCACCAACCATAAGGACATCGGCACGCTGTACCTGTGGTTCAGCTTCACCATGTTCATGGTTGGCGGTGTGTTGGCGCTCGGCATCCGCGCCGAGCTGTTCCAGCCCGGATTGCAGTTGTGGCGGCCGGAATTCTTCAACCAGCTCACCACCATGCACGGGCTGATCATGGTGTTCGGTGCGATCATGCCGGCGTTCGTCGGCTTCGCCAACTGGCAGATTCCGCTGATGATCGGCGCGCCCGACATGGCGTTCGCGCGCCTGAACAACTGGAGCTTCTGGCTGCTGCCGCCGGCGGCGATCCTGCTGGTCGCCTCGTTCTTCGTTCCCGGTGGCGCGACCGCCGCGGGCTGGACGTTGTATGCGCCGCTGTCGACGCAGATGGGGCCCGGCATGGATCTGGCGATTTTCGCGCTGCACATCATGGGCGCGTCGTCGATAATGGGCTCGATCAACATCATCACCACCATCCTCAACATGCGCGCGCCCGGCATGGACCTGATGAAAATGCCGCTGTTCGTGTGGACCTGGCTGATCACCGCCTACCTGCTGATTGCGGTGATGCCGGTGCTTGCCGGCGCGATCACGATGGTGCTGACCGACCGCCACTTCGGCACCAATTTCTTTAACGCCGCGGGCGGCGGCGACCCGGTGATGTTCCAGCACATCTTCTGGTTCTTCGGCCATCCCGAGGTCTACATCATGATACTGCCGGCGTTCGGCATCATCTCGCAGGTGATCCCGGCATTCGCGAGGAAGCCCTTGTTCGGCTATGCGTCGATGGTGTATGCGCTGGCGTCGATTGCGATCCTGTCATTCATCGTATGGGCGCACCACATGTTCACCGTCGGCATGCCGGCGGCCGGGCAGCTCTTCTTCATGTTCGCGACGATGCTGATCGCGGTGCCGACCGGTGTAAAGGTATTCAACTGGATCGCCACCATGTGGAAGGGCTCGATGACCTTCGAGACGCCGATGTTGTTCGCGATCGGGTTTATTTTCGTGTTCTCGATGGGCGGCTTCACCGGCCTGATACTCGCGATCACCCCCGTCGATATCCAGGTGCAGGACACCTACTACGTGGTCGCGCATTTCCACTACGTGCTGGTAGCGGGCTCATTGTTCGCGATTTTCGCCGGCACCTATTTCTGGATCCCGAAGTGGACCGGCCACATGTACGACGAGACGCTCGGCAAATGGCATTTCTGGCTGTCGATGATCTTCTTCAACGTCACGTTTTTCCCGATGCACTTCCTGGGGCTCGCCGGCATGCCGCGCCGCATTCCCGATTACGCGCTGCAGTTCGCCAACTTCAATGAGATCGCGGCCATCGGCGCGTTCGGCTTCGGTCTGACGCAATTGATTTTCCTTACCGTCGTGATCAAGTGCATCAGAGGCGGCCAAAAGGCGCCGGACAAGCCGTGGGAAGGCGCAGATACGCTTGAATGGACGCTGCCGTCACCGGCTCCTTATCACACGTTCGAAACACCGCCGGTCGTCGAATGAGCGTCATCGCGATGGAACAACGGGCGCGATCGGGTAAGCTCAGGACGGCGCGGATCTTCGCCGTTGTCGCGCGCGCGCTTTTTTTCGGCGTAATCATCCGGCACTGGCGATGGTGACCCAGGCGCAGTCGAATCTGCTGATGATGCGCAAGCTCGTCGTCATCGCGGTCGCGATGTTCGGGTTTGGCTATGCCCTGGTGCCGTTCTACCAGAAGATCTGCGAGGTCACCGGCATCAACAGCCTGTTCAAACCCGACCAGGTTACCAATACCCAGATCGACGCCGCGCGTGTGGTCACTATCGAGTTCGATTCCAATCTGCGCAGCAAGCTGCCGTGGACGTTTCGCGCGCTGGAAATCAGCACCCGCGTCCATCCGGGCGAGCTGACGACAGTGATTTACGAGGTGAAGAACATCTCGAATCGCGCGGTGACCGGGCAGGCAATCCCGAGTTATGGACCGCAACTGGCGGGACGTTACTTCAAGAAGCTCGACTGCTTCTGCTTCACGCAGCAGACGCTGCAGCCAGGCGAAACGAAACAGATGCCGGTCGTGTTCGTGATCGATACGGAGCTGCCGGATGACGTGAAAACGATCACGCTTTCATACACGTTTTTCGAAGTCGAAGGCACGGCCAGCAAAGCCGGCTCATGATAACGGCCACGCTGGTGCATTTCATCACCCGCTGACGTCACGGGATTTGCAATTCAAAGTTAAGAGGGAGTAAGCGCCATGATCAGCCAAACAGCGCGTTATTTTATTCCGGATCCGTCGCGATGGCCGATTTTCGGTTCAGTCGCGCTGCTGTGCATGGCCTCCGGCGCCGCCCTGTGGATCAATGAAGCGGCGTGGGGCAAGTTCGTGCTGATTGCGGGCTTGTGCATCCTGATATACATGTTGTTCGGATGGTTCGGCGCCGTCGCCCACGAAAGCGAGGGTGGCAAGTACAACCAGCAGGTCGATACCTCGTTTCGCTGGGGCATGAGCTGGTTCATTTTTTCCGAGGTGATGTTCTTCGCCGCGTTCTTCGGCGCGTTGTTCTACATGCGCGTGCTGTCGGTGCCCGATCTCGGCAGCCTCGACAGTAAACTGATCTGGCCGGATTTTACCGCGCAATGGCCGACCGCCGGTCCCGGCATCGCCGAGAAATTCACGCCGATGGGGGCGTGGGGTATTCCGGCGCTCAACACGCTACTGCTGCTGGCGTCAGGCGTGACCGTGACGTGGGCGCACTGGGGCCTGCTGCAGAACAACCGCGCGCAACTGAGTCTTGGCCTCATCATGACGATAGCGCTCGGCGTAGCGTTCCTGGGTTTCCAGGTCTATGAGTATGGCCATGCCTACTTTGAACTCAACCTCAGGCTTTCGACCGGCGCTTACGGCGCGACGTTTTACATGTTGACCGGTTTTCACGGCTTCCACGTGACGGTCGGCACACTCATGCTGATCACGATCCTCGGCCGCTTTACCGCCGGCCACTTTACCGCCGACCATCATTTCGGCTTTGTAGCCGTGATCTGGTACTGGCACTTCGTCGATTGGGTATGGCTGCTGTTGTTCGTGGTGGTTTACTGGCTATAACGACAAAGCGAAGCCAAGGCGGAAAAAAAGGGAGAAATCCTGAAAAGCATCAGGCGCCGCACCGATGCGCGGTTTTTTTTCAGATTTACTGACCGCTGACCGCTTATTCCATTAGAGCTTAGTGGTGATAATGCCGAAGTGGAATCCCAGCATCAGCAGCGCGAACAGCGTGATCGAAAACACGACGCGCCACGTCAAGGCTTTCGCCGTGCGCGTTGACGCGCCCTTGTCCTTGACCAGGAAATAGAGCGCCGAGCCGAGGCTGGCGAGGATCAGGACAATGAACAGGATGACGACGATTTTCATGCATAACCCGTTGCAGTTTCGAGTGTAGCCCAGGCGCTGCCCGCTTTCCAGCCGGTATATCTCCAGCATTGTCCAATTTGCGATTCAAGTCCTCATTGTGGCCAACGCTCGCGGCAGTTGCCGGGGTTGCGTTGATGCTCGCGCTCGGCAACTGGCAACTCGGCCGCGGCAAAGAGAAATCCGCGCTGGCTGAGCTCATCCAGGCGGCCAGCCGCGATGCGCTGATTGCAATGCCGGTCGCCGCGATCAGGGCCGAGGACATCGCGTGGCGACGGGTCGAAGTGCGCGGCCGCTTCGCGCCGAAATACACCATATTCATCGATAACCGCGTGCTGCACGGCGTCGTCGGCTATCACGTGGTGACGCCGCTGAGCATAGCCGACAGCGATCGTTACGTGCTCGTCAACCGCGGCTGGGTGGCGGGAACCACTGCACGCAATACGTTGCCTCAAATCGCAACGCCGGTGGAAGCGGTACGCATCGTCGGTTTGGCGACGGTGCCGAGCACGCGCTATCTCGAGCTTTCGACCCAGGTTGCCGACGGCATCGTGTGGCAGAACCTCACGCTTGAGCGTTATCGCGCCGCGATGCCCATCGCCATACAGCAGGTCGTAATCCAGCAGGAAAACGATCTCGGCGACGGGCTCAAGCGCGAATGGACGGCGCCCGACCTCGGCATCAACACGCATTACGGTTACGCCTTCCAGTGGTTCGCGCTCGCCGCGACCCTACTGATTTTCTATCTGGTAGCCCATGTCAGAAAACGCGCGTAGCAGCCGGATTAATCTGTGGTTAATCGGAGCGCTGTGCACGGCGCCGGTGGTGGCATCCTATGTCGCGTTTTATTTCACGCCGCCAGCCAAGTACACCAACTACGGCGAGTTGCTCGAAACCAAACCGCTGCCCGCGGCGCCTTTGCAGTTGACCGATGGCACGGCATTTCACCTCGACCGGCTCGCGGGCAAGTGGGTGCTGCTGATGGTAGACTCAGGCAGCTGCAATGAATTCTGCCGGCGCAAATTATTCAACTTGCGGCAGCTGCGGCTGACCCAGGGAAAGGACATGGAGCGCATCGAGCGTGTGTGGCTGCTCAACGACGACGTGTTGCCGCAGCCGGCAACGGTCAGCGACTATCAGGGCACCTGGCTGGTGCGCGCCGCCGGCAGCGGGTTGCTCAAGCAGTTGCCGGTGCAACGCGAACTCGCCGACCACGTTTATATCGTCGATCCGCTCGGCAATCTGGTGCTGCGTTACCCGCGCGATGCCGATCCTTCACGGATCATCAAGGATCTCGAGCGCCTGCTCAAAACTTCGAGAATCGGCTGATGTACAAGAAGTTGATATTCGCCGCGCTGGGCCTGACTTTTATCGTGGTCGTGGTCGGCGCTTACGTGCGGCTACAGGACGCCGGGCTTGGTTGTCCGGACTGGCCAGGTTGCTACGGTCATTGGGTCGGTGTGCCGGATCAGGCGCATGAAATCGAACGCGCCGCGCAGGCGTTTCCCGGCCGGCCGGTAGAAGCGCATAAAGCATGGAAGGAAATGTTCCACCGTTATATCGCCGGCATGCTGGGCGTGTTGATACTCGCCATCATGGCGGTGTCGTGGCTAAAGCGCCGTGCATTGCGGCAGTCGCCGTTTCTGCCGAGTGCCATCGTGCTATTGGTCGGGTTGCAGGCGCTACTCGGCATGTGGACCGTTACCATGCTGCTTAAACCGGTCATGGTGACGCTGCACTTGCTCGGCGGCATGGCGGTGCTGGGATTGCTGACCTGGCTCGCACTGCGCCAGCTTGCGCTGCCGGCCGCCGGCATCGGAGCACAGCGATTGCGGCCGTGGGCGCCGCTTGGACTTTTAATTGTGATCTGCCAGATCGCGCTCGGTGGTTGGGTGTCCGCCAATTACGCGGCGCTCGCCTGTCTGGACTTCCCAACCTGCCAGGGCGCGTGGATCCCCGCCATGGATTTCAAGCACGCTTTTCAGTTCGTGCGCGAACTCGGCATGACAGCGGCCGGCACCCCGCTCTCATTTGAAGCATTGACCGCGATCCACTGGACGCACCGGGTTGGCGCGTTGGTCACGTTTCTGTATTTGAGCGTGTTCGCAGTCGTGCTGCTGCGCACGCCCGGTTTTGAGCGTCATGGCGCGGCGCTGGCGCTGCTGCTGGTAGTGCAAATAGGCCTCGGCATCGCCAACGTGATGCTGGGCTTACCATTGATCGCGGCGGTCGCGCACAACGGCGTGGCCGCGGTTTTGTTGGTGACACTGATAGTGATAAACTTCGCCCTTGCCCGTCGCGAGGAGCAAGCAGGCACGCGATGAAATTTTTCACTTTGGCCTGATCACCGCTACACGCAGGATTCTTTCCGCAAACATTTGATGACTTCCCTGACCTGGCAGCAAACCTCATCGCGGTTCGCGCAATTTCTGGCGCTGACCAAGCCGCGCGTGGTGTCGCTGATCGTATTCTGCGCGGTGATCGGCATGTTGCTCGCGGTGCCGCCCGGCGCGCTCGATGCGAGGTTCGCGGTGACGGCGCTCGTGGCCACGCTCGGTATCGCGCTGGTGGCTGGTGCCGCGGCGGCGATCAATTGCCTGGTTGAATGCAAGATAGATGCGCTGATGGCGCGTACCCGCGGCAGACCGCTGCCGCGCGGTGAATTGACGCCGCCGCAAACGCTGACGTTCGCCGCCTTCGTCGGCGGCAGTGGCCTGGCGCTGCTTTATTTCGAGGTCAACGCACTGACGATGTGGCTCACGCTCGCCACCTTCGTCGGCTATGCGATCGTTTATACCGTGATCCTGAAGCCGATGACGCCGCAGAACATCGTGATCGGCGGCGCCTCGGGCGCCATGCCGCCGGTGCTGGGCTGGACCGCTATGACCGGGGACGTTTCCTACCAGGCGCTGCTGCTGTTCCTGATCATCTTCGCGTGGACGCCGCCGCATTTCTGGGCGCTTGCGCTGTATCGCAAGCACGAATACGCGAAGGCGGGCGTGCCGATGCTGCCGGTGACTCACGGCGACAAGTTCACCCGGCTGCACGTGCTGTTCTACACCGTGATCCTGGTGGCGGTAACGCTGCTGCCGTTTGCCACGCGCATGAGCGGGCTGATCTATGTCACCGCGGCGGTTATTCTGGACGCAATGTTCCTTTACTACGCCATCAGGATCTACCGGGATTACAGCGATCGCCTCGCGCAGACTACGTTCCGTTACTCGATCCTCTATCTGACGTTGCTGTTCGCAACGTTATTGATCGATCATTATTTTCCGCTTTAGGTCATGAAGCGCATTGCGCGCGCGTTATTGCTCGGGCTCGTGGCCTTTATCTCTGGCTGCGATCTTTCTACCAAGGCGCCGACGTTCCAGCTCACCGATGTCACGGGCGCCGGGTTCGCGCGCGATTTCCAGCTCACCGATCACAACGGCAAGCCGCGCACGCTTGCCGATTTCAAGGGCAAGGTGGTGGTGGTGTTCTTCGGCTTTACGCATTGCCCTGACGTTTGCCCGGTCACGCTGGGCGAGCTGGCCATTGTCGCCAGGGAGCTTGGCAAGGACGCCGAGCGTATGCAGGTGCTGTTTATTACGGTCGATCCCGAGCGCGACACCCCGGCGGTGCTATCCAAATACGTGCCGGCGTTCGATCCGGCTTTCCTCGGTCTTTACGGGGACCCCGATGCAACGCTGAAGACCGTTAAGGAGTTCAAGGTGTTCTATCAGAAGCAGCCGGTGTCGGGCGGCGGCTACAGCGTCGATCACTCGGCGGGCACCTTTATTTACGATACCGCGGGGCGCCTGCGCCTCTTTGCGAGCTACGGCCAGGGCGCGCCCAAGATGCGGCACGATATTCGTTTGTTGCTGCAAGCGTCCTGATATGGCAATCAAACGCTCGGAAACAAGATTTCGCCGGACCGGCTGCCATACGTAGAACGCGGTTCAGTTACGGCCCAGCGGATGCGCCGCGCAGTCGCCGGGCCGATTCCTCGCACCGCACTGAGATCATCGGGTTGCGCCCACAAGACATTTTCAATGGCGCCAAATCTCTCCAGCAGACGCTGTGCCCGAGCCGGACCGATGCCCGGCAATCCTTGCAGAATGTACAGTTGCAGCGCCCGCTTACCCCTGGGCCGCGCGCCTTTGCGTGGAATTGCCCCGGATACGGCGGCCTGAATCTGCCGCGCGGTATAGAGCATGAGCCGGGCCGATTCTTCAGGGCCTAATGACCGGAGCAAAGGGATTCCGAGTATCACGCTGACCGTAATCAGCGCACCCTGGATCGCTTCGCGGCTCATATGGCTCGCTGCCAGATCGGCCGCCGTTCCTTCGAGGAGGATTGCGGTTTTCTTCGGCGATGCGGCAAGTCTGCACGCCTGCCTGAACAGCCGCCCATCCTTGATCGACTCGGCGAGATCGAGCAGGGTCTTGCGTTCGAACAGTATTCGACCGTCCACTTCGTAATCGCCCAGCGGCAAGCGCCGCACAGTCACCTTGACACCGGTGAGATCACGCAATGCGCGCAACACGCCGCTGCCGGCTTCGCGGTCATCGACAACTACGGATACTGAATTAAGGAAATGCAATCGACGCTTGCTCCACGATCTAAGTGCGCGCGCCTTACGCATCATGCTGGCGACTGTGACATTCGATATCCGCAGCGTTATTCGTACGTGATCTGATCAATCTTCCGGCAGTCCCCTAAAAGGAGTGCAAGCTTTCAGGTTTATTCGGTCAGCCGCCTACCAGTTTATGTCTTGAGTAAACGCGAATCGGTCTGAACCTTTTGTAGCCGGCCGGTCTTGATCCGGCGGAAATCCGGATGCAGTGGATTGAGCAGGTAGTTGATCTCCGAGGGGACCACGGCGCTCGGGACCGCAAGTACTGCAGCACTTTGCTTCGCGGCCCATTTCGTTCCAATTGCCTGCAGCTTCTCGCGGGCTGCAACGTCCCGCCAGTCCGAAGGCAAATCCTCAACCTCGAGTCGGTCGATCGTCACTCCCTTCGGAATGTGAACGCCGATCATGACGTAACGCGCGCGCAGCGGTTCATCCTGGACCAGCATCTCCAGCATTGCCAGGGACTGGCTTCCCGAGGTGTAAACCAGAGGAATGCCTTTCCGGTTCCAGCGGCCGCCATATAGCCGCGCACCTTCCCCGGAAAATGCCGACTTCGCGAAGCGTGCGGTAACAAGCCGCCAAACGGTCAGCATCGGCGCTCGCTACGCGTATACGCCGTGTTCGATTCGTCCCAGTGTATCCATCACGCTCTCAGCCCCGATCTCGGTGTCGAGAACGCTCAATGGCGTAGCTCCCGACAAAGCTGAATTTGGGGCCTTGAGCCAGTGCAGCGCGGCATCGGGATCCTCGAAGACCTCATTGGCTCGCCCTACCGCTCGAGCTAGCCGCAACAGCTTGGCGGACTCTTCGCTGCTGAGGATGCCTTCGCGCTTGCGGCGAGCAAGGGTGCGTTCAGGAATGCCCAGCGCCCGCGCGAGTTCCGAGTGGGACACCTTGATGGTCTTCGTCAGCGCCTCGACTGCGGCTGCCGGAATGCCTCGTCGGATAACGTTGATCCAATCCTGTGTCGAATGAGGTCTGGCGCGCAGCACGCCGCGCCCACCAAGCAAGTTCTCGACCGCCCGGAACGATTCAGGTACCGACACCATAATACTCGCCATGACAAGTCTCCATATCTGCCAAATGGCATAAACTATAGTCACTTTTGGCTGATTTGGCAAGCCGCGTTGCTACGCCACGCCTGTCATGCGCCGCCACAGACCAACGGACGCACCTCGTCGCGCTTAAAACCCAACTACGCGGAACGCAACCCCACGTGCATTCAACAATGTGCTGGGGAATTTAGCCCCAGGCGCTTTTGTAAGACGGCGCCGATCTGCTCCAGGGGTATGGCGGGAACGACGAGCTTTTTGGTGGCGCGGGGAGCGACACCCTTTACGGCGACGATGGCGACGAGGCGCAACAGCGGTGTTTACGACCAGCGGGATTGAGGCGGGATTTTTTACGTCGAAAAAATAGTTTAGGAACTCGCGTTGAGGCTATTATCTAACTGCCTGAATCGGTTAGCCAAAAATGAAAACCTGTCAAATCGATAGATTTGTTTTTTCGGAAGCGACTGCCTTTAATGCAAGGTATGGGCAACGGCAACAAGGAACAGGCGCGCTGCCCGCCGCGGTTGCCGGAACGGCAGGCGGATGTGAGAAACAAGAGCCGCAGCCAGACGGGGCGGTATTACAGAGTCGAACGGAGGACATTATGCAATTAGCCAAGCCTGATACCCCCCAGAAACTAGCTCTTTGCATCGCACTTATGGTCCTCCAGTCTCTCTGCGGTGGCTTCGCGATTGCGGCCGAGAGTGCTGGCGCATCAATCGGGTCGCCGAAACAGTGCAAGACGGTCCCCATTGTCCTCACAGAGAAGTTTCTTGATCGTCTTTTTGAGGCGGTCCACCAAGACAAAGATTGTTGGTTGCAATCAATATGCGAGGCGGTTTCCAGCCTCAACCAAACCGAATATGAAAAATTCGTGAGGTTGGTGAGAGAACAGTCGGTGAAAGTCGATAGCGCCGGTTGGGCTCAGCCGGCACTTTCTACTAAACATTTTCACCAATATACCAACCATTCTAATCGTGCGCTCAGTTGCCTAGCGCAGCGCGCTGAATTTTCCGGGCCCAACACGTTGCTGGATATCTACTGGATCACCAGGACTTGGCCAAATATCCATC
>JANNPG010000377.1:0-17252 GCA_031399805.1 Betaproteobacteria bacterium
CTTCGCTGCAACGGGTGGCGGGCGCGCTCGCCGAAACCGATTTGTTGACGACGTTCGCCGAGCGCGCGCACACGCTTGATTTCTGCATGCCGGAGCTAGACAGCCAGCCAGTGATCGAAATCGAAGCCGGGCGCCACCCGGTGGTTGAAGCGCAAGTCGATAACTTCATCGCGAACGACGCCGAGCTTTCCGCCGCGCGTCAAATGCTGCTCGTCACCGGCCCCAACATGGGCGGCAAGTCGACTTACATGCGGCAGGTCGCGCTGATCGCGCTGCTCGCGCATTGCGGCTCGTTTGTGCCGGCGCGGCGCGCGCAAATCGGCGCGCTCGACCAGATCTTTACGCGCATCGGCGCCGCCGACGATCTGGCCGGCGGACGCTCGACCTTCATGGTGGAGATGACCGAGGCCGCCTACATACTGCACCACGCGACACCCGCCAGCCTCGTGCTGATGGATGAAATCGGCCGCGGCACCTCGACCTTCGACGGCCTGGCGCTGGCGTGGGCGATCGCGCGCCACCTGCTCGACGTCAACAAGAGCCTGACGTTGTTCGCGACGCATTACTTCGAATTGACGCGGCTCGCACAAGACTTCCACCAGCTCGCCAACGTGCATCTCGATGCGGTGGAGCACAAAGATCATATCGTTTTTCTGCATAGCGTGGAGGAAGGGCCCGCCAACCAGAGCTACGGCCTGCAGGTCGCGCAGCTTGCCGGCGTGCCATCGAGTGTCATCCGCGCCGCGAAAAAACATCTGTTGCAGCTCGAACTCGAAGGGGCCGCGCGCAGTCAGCAACCGGACCTCTTCGCGTCCGCCGCCGCGCGGGAGCCTGCGCCGGCGCTTGATCCCGCGTGGCTCGCGCAGTTACGCGCTATCGACCCCGACGCGTTATCGCCCAAGCAGGCGCTCGAAGCGCTGTACGCACTCAAGAAAATGCTCGATCAATGACATCGCGGTGCGCCGCCGCCGCGCGTGCGATCGCCGTGCTGATCGCGCTGCTTACGCCGGCCTGGGCGCACGCTGCGCCGCTGAGCTTCGCCGTATTTGGCGACACGCCGTACGACGACGCCTATCCCGGCATGGAAACCCAGTCCTACCTCGACATGCTGCGGGAAATTGGCGGCGGCGACGCGCGCTTTGTCGTGCATATCGGTGATTTCAAGCACGGCTCGACGCCGTGCAGCGACGCGTTGTTCAAACAGCGCCGCGCCGAATTCGATGCTCTGGAAAAACCGTTCATATTCGTGTTCGGCGACAACGAATGGACCGACTGCTGGCGCAGCGGCAACTATCCGCCAGCGCGGCTCGACAAACTCAGAAGCCTGTTCGCGGCCGGCGATATGAGCCTCGGCCGCACGCGAATCGCGCTCGCCCGCCAGAGTTCAAACGCCGCTTACGCAAGCTATCGCGAGAACGTGCGCTGGGCGGACGGAAGAAGTTTGTTTGTGGGGCTGAATGTGCCCGGCAGCAACAACAACCTCACCCGCATGCCGGAAGAATACCGCGCGCGCAACGCCGCGAATCTCGCGTGGCTGGACGAGGCGTTTGAGGTCGCGCGGGCACAGGCATCTCGGGCGGTCATCCTGTTCATGCACGCCGATCCGTTTTTGCCGCGGGGCAGGCCCAACGGTTACACGGAATTGCTCGACGCGCTGCGCCGCCATGTCACCGGATTTGCGGGACCCGTGATACTCGTGCATGGCGACTCGCACGCGTGCAGCGTCGATTACCCGCTGTGGGATCGCGTCAATCTGCGCTATTTTCCGAATTTCCGCCGCATTCAAACTTTCGGTTCGCCGCGCGTAAACTGGTTGCGCCTGACGCTCGACGTCGATGCGGGAACGCCGGCACTGACGGTGACGCCCGGTCGCTGGAGTGCCGCATGCTGCAGGCAAGAACTTGGCGCGGAGCCCTGTAACTAGCGAAACCGGCGCAATCCCAACGCCTGGCGCGCGCAGTATCAGTGATGGTGGCCGTGAGCGCCGTGCACGTGCCCGTGTTCGAGTTCTTCCGCCGTCGC
This sequence comes from Betaproteobacteria bacterium, assembly GCA_031399805.1. Classification (GTDB taxonomy): domain Bacteria; phylum Pseudomonadota; class Gammaproteobacteria; order Burkholderiales; family SG8-41; genus PALSA-1004. The sequence goes on from JANNPG010000377.1 coordinate 2,023, forward strand.
GGCGCGCACGGCGCTGACGGTGCAATGAAATCTTAACGCCATGCCGGCCAGCGGATGATTGCCGTCGACGACGACTTTGTCATCGGCGATATCGGTCACGGTGTAGATCAGCGTATCGCCCGCATCTCCTGCCTCGCCCTCGAAACGCATGCCGACCTCGATCTTCGGCGGAAATTTGGTGCGCGGCTCTATCTGCACCAGCTTCTCGTCATACTCGCCGAACGCGTCGGTCGGCTGCAAATAGACGTCGCACGATTCGCCGGCGGCCTTGCTGTTCAGGGCCTCTTCGACGCGCGAAAATATTCCGTCGTAACCGCCGTGCAAATAATCAATGGGTTCGTCGGTCTTTTCGATCACCTCGCCTTCGGAGTTCAACAATTCGTAATGCAGCGATACCACCGTGTCCTGCGCTACTTGCATTTTCGGATGTTACTTATGAGCTCCAGCACTTGCGCCGCATGGCCACGCGGGGTCACCCCGTACAGCGCATGCCTGAGCATGCCGTCCTTGTCGATGATGAACGTCGACCTCTGGATACACGTCTTCTTCCTGCCGTCGTGCTCCTTTTCGTGCAACACGCCGTAATTATTGCAGACCTCGCCATCCACGTCTGCCAGCAGCTGAACCGCCAGACCGTGTTTGTCGAGAAATGCGCCGTGACTCAGGCAGTCGTCCATGCTGATCCCGATCACTACCGCATCGAGCCGCGCAAATTCTTCCTGCATGTCGCTGAACTCGATCGCTTCTATGGTGCAACCCGGCGTGTCGTCCTTCGGATAAAAATACAACACAACGATCTTGTGCTTTCTGAATGCCGCCAGGCTCACCGCTTCCATTTCGGCGTCAGGCAAATCAAATCCCGGGGCCGCCTGGCCCGCCTGCAATATCAGCGCTCCGCACTCGGTCTGCATTGTCACGGATTTATTGTAGCAAACTACCGTGGCTGTCAATACGGCGGTATATCACGCGCAAAAACGGCGGCTGCACGGACCGCATCCGCGTGCCGCTCGGCGCGCGCGCGAACAATTGGAATCAGCACGTTATAATCGAATCATGATAGCCAATCTACCTGATGCGCGGCACTTCCTTGAAAACTTCTGGCAGAAAAAGCCGCTGCTCGCGCGCGCCGCGTTCGCGCAGTTGGGCGACGCGCTCGATCGCGCGCGCATGATCGAGCTCGCGTGCCGCGACGACGTCGAATCGCGGCTGGTAATCGGCGCGCGCAGCACCTGGCGCGTCGAGCATGGGCCGTTCCGCAAGCGTGACTTCGCGCGCTTGCCGCGGCGCAACTGGACGCTGCTCGTCAACGGCCTCGAAACGATCCTGCCGGTGGCGCGCAAGCTCCAGCAAGCATTCAGTTTCATCCCATACGCGCGCCACGACGACGTGATGGCAAGCTATGCCGCGCCGGGCGGCAGCGTGGGACCGCATTTCGACAGCTACGACGTCATCCTGCTGCAGGGCGCGGGCGTGCGGCGCTGGCAGATCAGCAGCCAGCGCAATCTCGATCTGGTGGCGGGCGCGCCGCTCAAGATATTGCGCCGCTTCCGGCCGCAACGCGCCTGGACCGTGCACGCCGGCGACCTGCTGTACCTGCCGCCGCGTTACGCCCATCACGGCGTTGCGCTTGACGAATGCGTCACGTGGTCGGTCGGTTTTCGCGCACCCAGCCGGCAGGACATGGGAGAACGCTTTCTCGATTTCGTACGCGACCAGCTGCGGCTCGACGGCGCATATTGCGATCCGGGTCTTGAGACGCAGCGCCATTCCGCAGTCATCGGCAAAGTGATGCTGCGCCAGATAAAGGCGATGGTGAAGGCCATACGCTGGAGCGATACCGATGTCGAACGCTGCCTGGGCCAATTCCTGACGGAACCGCGTTCCCACGTCGTGTTCGGGCGCGCGCGGTGCGTACCGGCAGCGCGTTTTGCGCAGCTCGCAAAAGCGCGCGGCGTCCGGCTCAGTCTGAAAAGCCGCATGCTGACGTGCGGCAATAAGCTCTTTATCAACGGTGAATTCGCGCTGACCGGCGCGGCGACCCGCAATACCCTGCAACAACTCGCCGACCAGCGCTGCCTCCCGGCGCACACACGCACCAATGCCGCCACGCGCGCGCTGCTTTACCAGTGGTACCGGGCGGGATATATTGAACCGGGTGATTAGTTGATTCGGCGATACGATAACAAGATGTTCCTGGAGCGGCCGGGTATTGGATTACTTAGAAGTGGTCTCAAAAATAGTTTGGAACCACAGATAAACACAGATGAACGCAGATGAATTCAAAGGCCCCGGCGCCGGTTAGAGGGCGGTCGTGGATTTTTATCCGCGTTTATCTGTGTTTATCCGTGGCCGGTTGTCGTTTTGCATTTTCGAGATGAGTTCTTAATCACTCAATCACCAATTTCGAATGCAGACCGTTCCGCCAGAACGCATGCCCGGCGAGCGCAAGCTCGAGGGACTCGTCGCGTACGACGAGGCGCTCGACGAATTGATCGCGAATGCGACCCACAGCGTGCGCATTTTCGACAGGAACATCGGGCGAAATTTCAATACTCCGCGGCGCCACGATCTATTGAGCCAATTCCTGCTGCTCAACCGGACCTGTCGCGTCAGAATCGTCCTGCATGAGACTGCCAACATCGTGCGTGATTGCCCGCGGCTGATGTTGCTGCTCAAGCGCTTCAGCCACGGCCTCGCCATTCATCAAACCCTGCCGGCCGCGCGGCACGTGTACGATCCCTTCGCGGTGGCCGACGATACGCGTTTCGTGCACCGCTTCCATTACGCCGACGTGCGCGGCGCGGCGACCCTGGGCGACGTCGCCGCGACCAGTTTGCTGATCAAGCGCTTCGAGGAGATATGGGAAGCATCGGCCCCGGCAGTCGCCGCCACCACGATCGGTCTGTAGCGCCATCACGCTGGAAATCACGTCCGAAGAAGACTACAATACACACCAGGGTTGGCGCGCACATCGGCCGGCCGGATGAGTTTTATTACCGCGTCATTACCGTGCAACTACTTTTTGTTAAAGGAAAAATCATGAATCGTTCGTTTCTGATTGCCGCCATGCTGGCGCTCGGCTTGACCGCCTGCGGTGAAAAACCCAAACCTGCCCCCGCACCCAAGCCGGCACCCGCCGCGACCCCCGCTCCGGCTCCTGCACCTGCGCCTGATGCCATGAAGTCAGACGCACCGAAGTCGGATGCGATGAAGTCGGACGCGCCGACAGGAAGCTCGCCTGGCGCGCCGACAGGCGATACCAAGAAAGATCCGAAGCAACCCGGCTAATAGTCATTTGTAGCGAAAAAAAGCCGGCCTCGAGGCCGGTTTTTTTCGTGCCGGTTGCGCGTTTCAGCCGACTTGCCGCCAGTCGAAACCCTCGCGCTGGGTCGCCACCCCGATCCATTCGCGCCCGCAATTGAGCGCCTGCGACAAGGCCGCGCTCGCAAGTTCGGGCGTATTGTTTTGTTTGCTCAGGTGCGCTGCCACCAGATGTGTGAGCCGGCTGCAGTCGATCGATGAGAGCAGCTGCGCGGCGGTAGCGTTGTCGAGATGGCCGAATTTCCCCGCAATCCGCTCCTTCAGCCGTTGCGGATAACCGCTGCCCCACAACAAGTCGCGATCGTGATTGCACTCGAGTACCAGCGCATCGAGGCCGCTCAGTACCGACTGCATGTGCGCCGTCAGCGAGCCGGCATCCGTCAGCAATCCGAGGCGGCGAACACCGTCGCCGAACACGAACTGTGCGGGCTCGCGCGCATCGTGGGGGACGGTATACGGCTCCACCTCGATGTCTCCCACCGCAAAGCGCTGGTGGCAATCGAATATCCGCAGCGTATCAATATCCGCAAACGCGTCGGCGGCGGCCTGCAAAGTGCCATGCGTCAGCCACACGGGAATTCCGAATTTGCGCGCGAAGCGCGCAGCACCCCCGATATGATCGTCATGCTCGTGCGTAATCAGAATCGCGTCGATCGAACCGGCCTCGACGCCGCAACGCGCCAGGCGCGTCACGGTATCGCTCAGGGAAAATCCGCAGTCGGCGAGAATTCGCGTCGCGGAGACTTCCACCAGCAGGCAGTTACCCTCGCTGCCGCTGCCCAATGACGCGAAACGCATCATTGGGGGTGACGCGTGAGGCGGGCGGCGGCAGGTGGGCCCGAAGGCTCCGGGTTGAGGGTTCGGACGTTACACGCTTCACGCCTCACCCCTCCCCCCTTACTTAAGCTGCTCGTAGAGCAGGCCCAGGATGCGGTTCGCCGTATCGGATTTTTCCTCAACCCCATCTTTGTTGAGAACACTGACCTGGCTGACGCTGTCCGCATCCTTGACCTGAATGCGGAACTGCTCGTTGGAGGGCTTTTTATCGCTCTTGCCGAACGGATTCAACTTCGAAAAAAATCCCTTCTGCGGCGTACTCTTGTTGTCGGCATCCGGATCGACATAACGCACGAAATAAATGCCTTTCGAGCGGTCGCGATCTTCGACCGTGAAACCGACGCGGTCGAGCGCAAGCCCGATCCGGCGCCACGCGCGGTCGAATTGATCGTTCACCGACAGCATGCCGCCGCCGGCCTGCCCCTTGAGCAGGGTCGCGCGCGCCGGCCCCTGCGCTTTCGCCTGCGCCACCTCGGTCTTCGCGCGTTCCTGCTGCACGCCAAACCGCCCCATCAAGCGACGCAGCATTTCCGCTTCGAGGTCGGGATCCGGCGGACGCGGCTGCCAGCGCGTCTGACTCCTGCCCTCGTTAATGTAAACCTCTTCCATGCCACGATGGCTCACGTAAATCTCGGTGGTGCCGGGCACGGTTCCGCGCTCAAGGCGCGTGCGGAACTTGTCACGCTCGGCAGTCGAAGAGATGCTGTCGAGCAACTTGCCGAGGAAATTGCGCACAACACCCGCATCGAGTTTGGCGCGGCTCTCCGCAAAATCCGTTTCCATGACGCCCGCTTCGGGCAACTCGACGCTAATGACAAATCCCAGTTCCTGCCAGAATTCCTTTACCACGTTCCACACCGCATCCGGCTCGCCCTGCACGATCAGCCAGCGCTGATTGCCGGAACGCTCCACGCGCGCGTTGGTTTGCGACGGCAGCACCGAAGTCTTCGAAGCGTCGGGCGTTGCACGGCGCTCCTTGTCGTAATCGGATGCGAGCGCGCCGCTCTTACCCCTGCCTTCAGGCACCGCATAGCGATCGTCGGCGCCCGGCTTGGTCAGGTCCGGTGGCACCCGCAAGTCCGGCAGCTGGTTTTTTGACGCCGATCTATATTCAACCGAATCGCTTTCGAGTTTGGGTAGCGCGCTGCAGGCGGCGAGCAGTGCTGCTGCCGCCAATGCGGCAACCGCTGTTTTCCACCGCCGGGATATTGTCATTGCGCTCCCGTTAAACATTGATGCCTGCCTGTAACATCGCCGCGGTTACCGTCTCAAAATAATTTTCGGACAGCGGAGTCAGTGGCAGACGGATGCCGGACTTGATCAATTTCATCCTGCCTACTGCCCATTTGACCGGGATCGGGTTGGCTTCCACGAACAGGTTGCGATGCAGTCCCAGCAGCCGGTTATTCAGTTCGCGCGCGCGTGCCGGATCGGGTTTCAACGCGGCCGCGCACATCTCGTGCATCAGGCGCGGCGCAACGTTGGCGGTCACCGAGATCACGCCGCGGCCACCGAGCAGCATCAGCGCAATGCCGGTCGCATCGTCGCCGCTGTAGACGGCGATGTTCGCCGGCAACTGGCGCAACAGGTCGGAACCGCGCTCGATATTCGCCGTTGCGTCCTTGAGGCCGACGATATTCGGCACCTGCGCGAGGCGCAGCATGGTTTCATTGTGCAGATCGGCGACCGTGCGGCCCGGCACGTTGTAGACGATTTGCGGAATGTCCACGGCCTCCGCGATGGCGCGGAAATGGCGGTATAGCCCCTCCTGCGTCGGTTTGTTGTAGTACGGCACAACCGACAAACTCATGTCGGCGCCGGCCTGCCTGGCATAAGCCGCCAGTTCGATCGCTTCGCGCGTCGAATTGGCGCCGGTGCCGGCGATAATCGGGATGCGGCGATTGGCGTGCTCAACCGCGGTCTTGATGAGCACGTGGTGCTCGTCGAAATCGACGGTCGGCGACTCGCCGGTGGTGCCGACGACGACGATGCCGTCGGTGCCTTCATTAATATGCCAGTCGATGAGTTTGCGGAACGCGTCGAGATCGAGACTGCCGTCCTCGTGCATCGGCGTAACGATGGCGACCAGACTGCCGGTAAGCTGTGCCATGTTTCTGTTTTTCCTGAGGATATGACCAAAACGCGGGGTTGATTAACCGTCTATTCTACCGCATTCGCTGCGCACCCTGAACAACCTTCAGACTGGCGCGACGGGACAGGGTTCAAACCGCTGCCGGCCGAACCCTCCTGAAATCGAACGGCCCGCGGACGGTCTGGATTCGGCTGCGGCGCTAAGCCCGCTGAGCGAGGTACAGGCGGGCCAGCAAATCCTCAACATCGCCGGCTTCGGGGGCCGTTTTCTGCGCGCGTGCCAGCGGCTCCGCAAGCAACAGCACCAGCGGATGCCAGTTCGCGCACAGCACCTCGTCCGCGTAAGGCGCGGCCGCCGGCTGTTTGTCCTTTTCTGCGTTAATGCTCATGGTCATCGTACCTGTCTGTCGCACGGCGCCGGCGCTGCTTACACCGCACCTGCCGCGACCCCTAACTGATACAAACGCACAAGCAACAAAAAAGTTGCAGCCCCCGGCAAGAACTTTCGGAATCAGCGGAGGCGCACGCAGTTGATCCCGCAAATACGCTGGATCATCGCCGGCCTGGGCGTCTCGACCGCGAGGTTTTCATAGGCGACGACCTCCAGCCGCCCGTGCGCAACCTGCAGCAGCTCGCCCGGCTTGAGCAGAAAATCGGGGTTACGCGGCCGTCCGTAGCGCTCGTTACCGGCCGCGAAGGTCTCGTAAATCAGCACGCCGCCGCGCGCCACGGCTGCCAGGAGGTGCGGCAACAACGGCCGGTGCAGATAATTGGCGACGACAATCCCGTCGAATTGACGCCCCGCATACGGCCAAGCACCGCTTTCGAGATCGATTGCGCGCGTCGTCACGCCCTCCCGACCCGCCAGCTCGCGCAATGCCTCCGCATCGCGGTCGACTGCCTCGACGCGATAGCCGAGGTCCGCCAGATAACGCGCATGGCGACCGCCGCCGCACGCGACATCGAGGACCGCGCCGCCGGCGCGGATCAGCGGCACGAAGCGGCACACCCAGGACGACGGCGAATTAAGCTCGCGGTGCGCATCCATTCGGGGGCGCTACAGGTACGGGAACAAACCGGCGGCGCTCGCGTAGTAGCCGGCCACCGTCGACAACAAAATACCGGCCGCCATGATGATGGCGGTGCTTTCCGCGGCATCGCGGCGCGGCACACTGAGTACATGATGCACGCCAAGATAGAAGAGAAACGTGCTGTGCATGATCGCCACGAGAATGATGACAACGAGCAGCGGAAAGCGGTTGAGCGGCGCGATGAGTATGATCCCCGACAGCCACACCGGCGTACCGGCGTAGATCACGACCCTGCATGCGTCGCCAAAACTGCGGCGGCCGGCAAACAGCGGCGCCACCAGCCAGGTGGCCGCCGCCAGCGCAAATACGGATAACAGCGACGCGAGGAATCCGCCGCCTGCCGCAAGCAGCGCAAAACGCAGTGTGGCGTGCGCGTCCGCAAAGGCGCGCATTGCCCCATCACCGCCGAGCACCAAACCGCCGCTGTAGGCGAGCGGCGCGACCAGGGCCAGCGGCACCAGATTGCAGCAGAGCGCGGCCCACGAGTGGCGTTCGCGCGCGATCGCGGCCCATTCGCTGTCCGGACGCAACATGACGTTCACCGCGCGCACGATGAACCTACGCATAAGTTTTCACCATCAATGAGCATGCCGCAATACGCTATTTTATAGGAACTGCGTCATAATTCTCGTTTGCAGGTCACTGGTTGGCGATGAAAATAGAGCACATAACCGTTTACCGCCTGCGCGTGCCGTTGGCCACGCCGTACCGGCTGTCGTTCGGACCCATCCACGCGTTCGACACCGTGCTCATTGAGACGCGCGACGCCGGCGGACATACGGGGCTGGGCGAAGCGACTTACCTCACCGGCTACACCGATGAAACAATCGACCACAGTTGGACGCTCGTGCAACGCCTTGCCGACGAATACGCGGGACTCGAAGCGGGCGACATCCAGACCCGGTTGCAGACACATGTCACGGCCGCGCCGTTCACCGCCACCGCGTTCAACACCGCGCTGGAAATGGCTGCCGGCCACCCGCTGCTCGAGGTCGAGCATCCGACCCGGGCGCCGGTACTGGGCTTGCTGCACGCCACCGAAACCGCCGACATCGAAAGCGAATCGCAACAATTATTCGCACAGGGCTTCACCACGCTTAAAGTCAAAGTCGGTTTCGATGCCGCGCGCGATGCCGAAATCGTCAAGCGCGTGCAGCGCGTCGTGAACGGCCGCGGCAGCATCCGGCTTGACGCCAACCAGGGGTACAGCCGCAACGACGCATGCCGCTTCGCCGCCGCGCTCGATCCGCAAGGCATCGAACTCTTTGAACAACCGTGCGCGGCCGGCGACTGGGAATCCGCGTGCGCGGTGGCGCGCGTCGCGGCGGTGCCCATGATGCTCGACGAATCCATTTACGGCCTCGACGACATACGCCGCGCGGCCGAACTCAAAGCCGCGCGCTACATCAAGCTCAAGCTGATGAAACTCGGCGGCCTCGACCGGCTGGCGACGGCGATCGATACCATCCGCGACTGCGGCATGGAACCGGTGCTCGGCAACGGTGTAGCGTGCGAAATCGGCTGCTGGATGGAAGCGTGCATTGCGCGCGGCCGCATCAATAATGCGGGCGAAATGAACGGCTTTCTGAAACCCGCGGCACGCCTCTTAAAAAACCCGCTTGAATTCCGCAATGGCGCGATCGTGCTGGCACCGGGTTACCGGCCGCAGCTCGACGGCGCTGCCGTCGCCCGCTGCACAGTTGCAAAGCAGGAATTCGATTGAACCCCGCATGAAACAAAAAACCATCGTGACCGGCGTCATCGGCTCAGACCGCGCGGTTATCTGCCATGACCGCCGCGTTAATCATCGATTTCCGCGGCACCTATAACAAGCTGCGCGCGATCGATCTCGAGCGCCGCAGCGTGTTAGGCCGCAGACAAGACCCGTCGACCGTCGCTTCGGTCAGGCCGCCGTCCTCGACCACCGCAATAAAGGTTTTAGTATGACGAACGATCATGGCGGCCGCGCGAACAATAGCAGTGCTTTTGAACTCAGAGTCAACTTAATAGCGAACTTCTGAACATCATTTGTTGCTAACATAACTATTATCAAGTTTGAATTAACGGCGCCCGCAGTGGATCGCTGCGCGACAAAAAAAGGAAGAGGAACCTATGGCCCAGGCATTAATGTTGGCAAGGATCACGGCGGCGTTGCTCGGCCTCGCCATGATTGGCAGCGCGGACGCGCAGAGCTATCCAGTCAAGACGGTGCGCTTTGTGGTGCCGTATCCCCCAGGCGGGGGGACGGATCTGCTTGCGCGACCGATGGCGCAGAACCTCACCGAAAAGTGGGGCCAGAGCGTGGTTGTCGACAATCGCAGCGGAGCAAATGGCATGATCGGTGCCGAAATCGTCCTGAGGAGCCCCGCGGACGGCTACACGCTCCTGTTGGGGACTTCGGCCGAAATGGCGCTCAACGTCGCGGTTTATCGCAAAATGCCCTATGACCCCGAGCGCGACTTGGCGCCTGTGACCCTCGTCGCGGTCTCACCATTGGTGCTGGTGGCCAACCCCTCGCTTCCGGTCAAGAACGTGAAGGAGTTCATCGCGCTCGCGAAGAAGCGGCCGGGCGAAATCAGTTATGCATCGGGCGGCGCGGGCGGCCCCCACCACATGGCCGGGGAATGGATGAAGCTGCTCGCGAAAATCGATATCATTCACGTACCATACAGGGGCGGCGGCCCGCTGCTCGTCGATCTCATGGGCGGCCACGTGCATAGCGCGATCGCCGCGCTGCCGGTGGTGGCGCAGCACGTGAAGTCAGGCAAACTGCGCGCGCTCGCGGTAACTAGCGCCAAGCGTTCACCCGCGATTCCCGAGGTGCCCACCTTGGACGAGTCCGGCCTGCGGGGGCTCGACGTGAGCCAGTGGTGGGGCGTGCTGGTGCCGACTGGCACGCCGCGCGACATCATCGCGAAGCTGCGCGTCGAGTTCGTCGAAATGGTGAAACTGCCGGACATCAAGGCTCGCATGGCAGAGCTCGGCGCAGAACCCGTAGGGAGCAGCTCCGAACAGTTCGGGGAACTCATCCGTACCGACATCGCCAAGTACCGTCGAGTCGCGAAGGAAGCGAAGGTCGCAATCGACTGAGCCTGCTCCGAGATGCGCACCGACGGCCAAGACTGAAAGAAACAGAAACGATACGACCGTAGCCGCAAATCGCCACTAGCAGTTGGCCATTGGAGCCTGAAACAACAATGCAGAAATGGGGGATACGATGAACAAAGACGTGTTTGACAAAGGTTTGGCAATTCGCCGCGAGGTGATCGGAGCGGAGGACACCGACAATGCGATGGAGACTGCCGATACGTTCACACGTCCGATGCGGGATCTTGTCACGGAGTACTGCTGGGGCGATATCTGGGCCCGGCCGGGGATTCCGCGCAAGGTGCGCAGTCTAATCAATCTCGCCATGCTCACGGCCCTCAACCGTCCCGACGAACTCAAGCTGCATGTCCGCGGCGCCCTGAACAACGGCGTCACCAAGGAGGAAATCATGGAAGTTTTTCTCCAAGTGACCGTCTATTGCGGGGTGCCTGCCGGCTGGGGCGGTTTTCGGGTAGCCAAGGAAGTCTTCGACGAGCGGGGCATCGAGCCGTAGTCGCTTGTCCCGCCTAGCGGGATGCGCTCGAACTCGATTATGAACCCTCAACCGTCGCATCGTCACAAAACAGCAATATTTTGAATTTTCACTTTTTCGCGCCTTGGCGATTCAAATTAATGTGATGATATCTTGGCATCTAGGCGGTTCAACGTCATGAAACCGAAAACCGTGATCACTGGCGTCATCGGTTCCGACACGCACATCGTCGGCAACCGCATCTTGAGCATGGCGCTCGAGAAGGCCGGTTACAAGGTCGTCGCGCTCGGCGCGCTCACGCCCGCCCCTGAATTCATCAAGGCCGCGATCGAGACCGACGCCGACGCGATACTCGTATCGTCGCTGTATGGCCAGGGCGAACTCGACTGCCGCGGCTTTCGTGATCTGTGCATCGAAGCCGGTCTCGATAACCTGCTGCTCTACGTCGGCGGCAACCTGATCGTCGGCAAGCACCCGTGGCCGCAGATCGAGAAAATTTTTCTTGGCCTCGGCTTCGACCGCGCGGCGGCACCCGGCACGCGCGTGGAAACCGTGCTGGAGTGGCTGGCACACGACTTTGCCGCGCGCGAACGCGGTGTGCGCCCGGCTCACGACTGATTCACCTGGTTCGGGAACCATGACCGCCGCGCTGCTCATTGATTTCGGCAGCACCTACACCAAGCTGCGCGCGATCGATCTCGAGCGCCGCAGCGTGCTTGGCAGCGGACAAGGCCCGTCAACTGTCGCTTCCGACATCGCGATTGGCATGCAGGCGGCTCTCGCCGATCTCGAACGCCGCCTCGGCACGTTGCCCAAATTCAAATACCGCCTGGCGTCGAGCAGCGCGGCAGGCGGCCTGCGCATGGTGACGATAGGACTCGTGCGCGAACTCACCGCCGAAGCGGCGCGCCAGGCCGCGCTCGGCGCCGGCGCAAAACTGGTGGGCACGTTTGCCAACCGGCTGACCGCGGCCGATCTTGCGAAGATCACGTCGCTCGCGCCCGATATCGTGTTGCTGGCCGGCGGCACCGACGGCGGCAATGCGCAGGTGATTCTGCACAACGCGCGCGCGCTCGCGCAGAGTGCGCTCGCGTGCCCCATTGTATACGCGGGAAACCGCGCGACCGTCGACGACGCCATAGCGCTGCTCGCCGCGAAAACGCTGATCGTCACCGAAAATGTGATGCCTGAATTCAACGAACTCAACATCGAGCCCGCGCGCGCCGCGATCCGCCGGGTGTTCATTGAACGCATCGTGCACGCCAAAGGCATCGACCGCGCGCAAGCGATGCTCGATCACGTCCTGATGCCGACACCGGCCGCGGTGATGGAGGGCGCGCGGCTCGTCGCCGACGGCTGCGCGGGCGCAAGCGGTCTCGGTGAACTGCTGGTCGTCGATCCCGGCGGCGCGACCACCGACGTTCATTCGGTCGCCAGCGGCGCGCCGGCGACGCCGGGCGTTATCCCGCGCGGCCTGCCCGAACCGCGCGTCAAGCGCAGCGTGGAAGGCGATCTCGGCATGCGCCACAACGCGGCCACCATCGTCGAGGTCGCGGGACTCGAAGTCATCGCGCACGATTGCGGATTGACCATCCAGCGCGTCAATGCGCTCATCGGGCGTTTCACGCGCGACGTCGAACACCTGCCGGCCGGCGACGAAGAACACTGTCTCGATCTCGCCCTGGCGCGAGCCGCAGTCAGGTTTGCGGTGCGCCGGCATTGCGGCAGCGTAGAAACCGTCTACACGGTGAACGGGCCGGCGACCGTGCAGCAGGGCAAGGACCTCTCAACGCTCCAAACCGTCATCGGCACCGGCGGCGCGCTGGTGCACGGCCGTGATCCGCGCGCGGTCCTTAAGATGGCGCTGGCGGACGCCGCCGAGCCGCTGTCGCTGCGGCCACGCGCGGCGCGCCTGCTGGTCGACCGCGACTATCTGCTTTATGCTTGCGGACTGTTGGGCGCGGTCGAGCCCGAGGCTGCGCTGGAGCTTGCCTTAAAGCACCTGAGTCACGCCGACGAGGAACAAGCGAGTGAACGCACCATCAACACCTGAAGCCACGCGCCTGCCGCTGTCGCAGGCGCGCATCGCGGACGACACGTTCGCCGGGATGCGGCGCGACAATCTCGCGCGCTGGCCGACCGGCGCCGAGGTGAATTTCGAGCAGGCGCTCGCCCGCCACCGCGCGCTGCCGCCGCACAAGCAGCTCGCGTGGGTCATGCGCCGCGCGATCGCCGACCGGCGCTGCCTCACGCAGCCGCGCGGCGGCGCCGGCACTTTCGAATTGCACAAGGAATTGATGCAGATCCTCGACCGCGAGGGACTCGCCGACATCATTCCGACCACCACTGACAGTTATACGCGCAACGAGCAGTTTCACCTCGCGCAAAAAGGCGTCGAGGAATCCGAGAAGGCCGGGCGCTCGATGCTCAACGGCTATCCGCTCGTCAACTATGGCGTGGAGCGCGCCGCCGCGCTGATCGACGCGATTGAAAAGCCGGCGATCATGCTGACCGGCACTGCGATGCCGAAGTTGACCGCGGAGATTGCGTTCGCCGGCGGCTATTCCGGTTACCTCGGCTCGGGGATCGCCTATACCACGTCGTACACGAAGGAGCTGTCGATTGAGGACGGCATACGCAACTATCAGTATCTCGACCGCCTCGCCGCGATGTACCAAGAGCACGGCGTTGAGCTGCACCGGCGGCAGCCTGGATTTCTCACTGGCACCAACATTCCGCCGTCGATCGCCATCATCATCTGCGTGCTCGACTGCCTGCTGGCCGCCGAGCAGGGCGTGAAGAACTACGGCCTCGAACTCGGCCAGACGCTGCATCTGATCCAGGACGCAGCGGCGATCCGGGCGTGCGGAGAACTCTGCCAGGAATATCTGAAAAAACGCGGCTACGCCGACATGTTTACGCCGGTCACGTCGCTGCACTGGATGGGCGCATGGCCGCAGGACGAAGCGCAATGCGCCGCACTCGTCGCCTACGGCGGCACGCTCGCCGCGATCGGCGGCGCGGTCAGCGTCACCACCAAGAGCACGCACGAGGCGTTCGGCATCCCGACGCCGCAGGCCAATGCCGAGGGGCTGCGCATGACGCGCATGGCGATTTATCTCGCGCGCAATATCCGCCTCGACGGCATGCGCGAATTCGAGGACGAGAAGGAACTGATCCGGCAAGAAGTGCGCGCCATCGTCGACAAGGTGATTGAAATGGGCGACGGCGACATTGCCGTGGGCACCGTGCGCGCGTTCGCCTCCGGCGCGCTTGACATCCCGTGGTCGCCCAGCCGCTTCGTGAAAAGCCGCGTGATGCCGGCGCGCGATGCCGACGGTTACCTGCGCATTCTTGACGCCGGCGACATGCCGTTCCCGCCGGACATCCTCGCCATCCACACGGAAAAATTGCAGCGCCGCTCAGCGCGCGACGGCGTCGCCTTCGGGCCGGAACTCGCGGTGCAAAGCGTTTACGAGCTCTCCGAGCCGATCGGCAGGCTGCTCAGCGACAAATGGATAACATGAAATCCTGAATCGCAAAGGACGAAGATTGCGAAGGAAATCAACAAGAATGTTTAACCGAAAATTGACACGCATGATTTGAGCAATGAGATCGGCCTCATTGGTTGACGGTTCGCCAGTCGGGGGAATAGAGTGCCGTCTGGTGAAAAAGAGAGTTTAAATTTCCTGTACTCCCTGACTAGCCGTGCCGGGATCGTGCGGCTGGTTGCCGCGCCCGAACCAAGGAAGTCCCACGCCTTGTGAACCCTCTCTTGCTTGCCCTCGGGGCGATGTTCCTGCAGCAGACCTTCGTCGCCATCGGCCGCGCGCTGCCCGCGGTGATCGCGCCCGCGATCATCGCGGATCTGCGGATCGATCCGGCCTGGATCGGCATCTATTTCGGCCTGACGGCCTTTGCCTCTCTCTTCGCGCAGCTCGGTTGCGGCGGCTTCATCGTGCGCTATGGCGCGCTGCGCATGAGCCAGGTTGCCCTCGTCATGCTGGCCGCCGGCACCGCGTTGGCGACGCTGGGGACACCGCTGATGCTCGTCTTGTCCGCGATCATCGGCGGGGGTGGCGCGGCCGTCTCCACACCGGCCAGCTCGCATCTGCTCGGCCGCTGCTCGCCGCCGGGCTACTTGCCGCTGGTGTTCTCCATCAAGCAGACCGCAGTGCCGGCCGGCCTGTTGCTGTGCGGAGCGCTGGGGCCGCAACTGACGGAATGGATGGGCTGGCGCGGCACGATGCTGCTCAGCGCGGCGGCGTGCGCCGTCTTCGTCCTGATGTTGCAGCCCTTGCGCAAGCTCT
>JANNPG010000414.1:0-7698 GCA_031399805.1 Betaproteobacteria bacterium
GCACGCAGGCATCGCTGAATTGCGCCTCGCACCCCGCGCCGAAAACGATCGCGGCGGCGGCGGCATGGAAAACGCTGAACTTGCCTTCGAGGCCCGTTTGCGGATCGGTCTTGGCCGTCAATTCCATCACGATCGGGCACACCGTGAGGTCGATGCACGCGATGGCTTCGGGCTGCAGTTTGTATTCGTTGCGCAGCTGAATGCAGCCGTCGATCGTCGCATGCACGACCAGCCCGCAGGCGAAAGGTTTATACATGTTGGACATCAACTCGAAGCGTTCGCCCAATCCGCCGGTGATGACTGCCGGGTCGAATTTCGTCGACAGCACGTGTGCCCAGCCGCGCGGCGCTTCGATCGCGCATTCGGAACTCGTGAAATTTTTCGACGCGAGCAATGCCGCCGTGAGGCCATCGTGCGCGGCGTGGCCGGGATGCAGGCTTTTGCACATCGAGCCGAACATTTCACGCAGGCCCGCGGATTGCGTCGCCGCGATGCCGAGCGCCCGCGCCATTTGCCGCTCGTTCAGATTGAGCAGTTTGCCAGCGGCAGCCGCGGCACCGAAGACGCCCGCCGTGCCGGTGATATGCCAGCCGCGATCGTAATGTTCGGGAAACACCGAGAGCCCGACGCGGCATTCGGCTTCGACGCCGAGTACGTACGCATGCACGAAGTCTTCGCCGCTGAAATGGTGGAGTTCGGCGAGCGCCAGTATCACCGGCGTGACCGGCGCGCTCGGGTGCACGGCGCGCGCGTGGGTGTCGTCGTAATCGAGCACGTGCGAGCTGATGCCGTTGATCAGCGCCGCGTTAAGGATGTCCATGCGCTCGCGGCGGCCGAGGATGCCGGCTTGCGGCGGTCCCGAAAATTCAGATACTGCCGCCAGCGCGCATTCCACGGTCGCGTGGCGCGAACTGCCGATCGCGCAGCCGATCCAGTTGATGAGCGCGCGCGCAGCTTCGTGCCGTACTGCGACGGGAATGTCGGCGTATCGGGAGTTGACGATATAACGGGCGAGGATACCCGTGACGCCGGTCATTCGGCGCGCACGCCCGCCGCCTTGATCGTGCGCGCCCATTTTTCGACATCCGCCCTGATGCGGGCCTGGAATTCCTCGGCCGTGCTGCCGATCGGATCCGCGCCCTGCGTGATCAGTGATTCGGCGACGTTTTTCATTTGCACGATCTTGCGCAGTTCGCCGGTCAGCCGCGTGACGATGTCCTGCGGAGTGCCGGTCGGCGCGAGCATACCGAACCAGGTGCTGGCCTCGAAGCCCGGCATGCCCGATTCGGCGATGGTCGGCAGCGCCGGCGCTGCGGCGCTGCGCTTGGCACTGCTGATGGCGAGCGCGCGCAGCCGGCCGGAGTTGACGTAGGGCAGAACCGACAGCGTATTGGCAAACATCATCGAGACCTGGCCCGCGATGAGGTCGGTGACCGCGGGCGGCGTGCCCTTGTACGGAATGTGCACGATGTCGATTTTTGCCTGCAGCTTGAACAACTCGGTGGCGAGATGCGGGCTGCCGCCGTTGCCGGTCGAGGCGTAGAACAACTGGCCGGGCCTGGCTTTTGCCATCGCGATCAGGTCATTGACGGTTCGCACCGGCAACGACGGGTGCACCACCAGCACGAACGGCGCGGACGCGACGAGCGAAATCGGTGCGAGGTCTTTTTCGAGGTTGTAGCCGAGTTTCTGGTAGAGAGCCTGGCTGCTGGCGACCGAGGCTGGTGTGAATAACAGTGTGTAGCCGTCGGGCGCGGCGCGCGCCGCGACTTCGGCGCCGAGATTGCCGGAGGCGCCCGCCCGGTTGTCCACCACAAACTGCTGGCCGAACGCTTCCGTCAGTCTGGGGGTAATGGTGCGCGCGACAATGTCCACGCCGGCGCCGGGCGGAAACGACACGATGACGCGCACCGGTTTCGCGGGATAGGACTGCGCCGCGGCTGCGCAAGCGCCAAGGGCAAAAACGGTGATGAATACCGCGCGCCTGATTTTTTCCATTTTTTTGAACCTCGTGAGGGGGCGGCGACGCAAGAATCGGTTTTGCATCAAGTATCGTGCAACGTATTGGTGGTTTCCGCGGCCAGGCGCGCGACGAATTCCGCCTTGTTGCTGCGCTCTTCGTTGCGGCCTTTCTGGACGAATATGAGGTTATGATAAAAATGCACCGCCACGACCGTCTGATCCAGCAGCGTCGGCTGGTAATTCTGCCGCGGAATTTCCTGGTAATTGAGGCCATCGACGAGGTCTTTGAAAAAATTCATCAGGGTTGACGGATTTCTGAGATTTTCGCTGTCTCCGCCGGCAAACTTCCAATAGGAAGTTTGCGTGTCCTCGA
This sequence comes from Betaproteobacteria bacterium, assembly GCA_031399805.1. Taxonomy (GTDB): domain Bacteria; phylum Pseudomonadota; class Gammaproteobacteria; order Burkholderiales; family SG8-41; genus PALSA-1004. The sequence goes on from JANNPG010000414.1 coordinate 2,336, forward strand.
CCACGTATATGCCATTCTCATCGAGCAGCGGAAACAACAGGTTAAACGTAAAAATCACATGTTCGCTGTAGTGGCTGCCGTCGTCGATCACGATGTCAAGAGAGCCCATCTTGTTGCAGATTTCCAGCAAGCAATCGCCGTCAAACTGGCTGCCTTTATGAATTTTGATGCGCCTTTCCTCCAGCGCGCTTTTATCGTAAAGGTCCAGCCCATGAATGGTGCTATTGGGAAAATAATCTTTCCACATCCGCAGCGAGTTGCCGCCGGCCTTGGGGTCTTTATAGCCGCCGACGCCGATCTCGAGGATATTCAGTTTTTTTTTGCGCAGAGGGGCGAAATGCTTCCGGTAGTGGGACGTGTAGAAGTGGCGGTCGCGCTTGTCACTGCCATGCAGAATGGCGAGCCTCTCCAGATCGCCGGCATACATTAACTTTTGCAGCCGATGCCCGAATGCCGCGGACAGTCCCTGCCTCGCGTGTCGCAACAGGGTTTTCAGCATTGCAGAAAAATTGCATTGCCGTAGCGGCCGCCATGCAGAACGAAACGCGCAGAATTCCTGGATCGCAATCCGGCGACAAGCGCAATCGCAAGATTCGGCTTGCGCCGAAAGCAATCCCGTTTAACGCGCCCCCCCGCGGCTAAATCAAGGGGTGGCCGTCTGAAATACGCTAAAATGCCGGATTGCGGCAATGAGGGGATCTGCGGTGGGAAAATCATTGATAGGTATTGTCATGGGCAGCCAAAACGACTGGGACATGATGCAGCATGCGGCGCGGCAACTCAAGGACTTCGGTATTGCTTACGAGGCGCGCGCGTTGTCGGCGCATCGCACGCCCGATCTGCTTATCGAATGGATGGCATCAATGGAAGAACGCGGCGCACGGTGTTTTATCGCCGGCGCCGGCGGCGCCGCGCATCTGGCGGGCGTGGTGGCGTCGAAGACGACGCTGCCGGTGCTCGGCGTGCCTATGCCATCGAAGTATTTGCAGGGTCTTGATTCGCTGTTGTCGATAGTGCAGATGCCGAAAGGCATACCGGTGGCGACGTTTGCCATCGGCGACGCGGGTGCGGCCAACGCGGGATTGTTCGCGGTCGCCATGCTCGCCTTGAACGACCCCGCGCTCGCAAAAAAACTGGTCGTGTTCCGCGCCAGGCAGGCGGCGGCGGTCAAAGCCGCCAAGCTGCCCGAACTGTCCTGAGTCTGCAGTCGCCGGCGGCCGCCGGCTTTTTCCATCCTCCAGCAAAGTGAGCCATGAGCACCGCGACTTTATTTGAATCAACACTGAAGAGCCTCAAGTTTCTGCACCGCGGCAAAGTACGCGACATTTACGCCGTTGGCGACGACAAGCTGCTCGTAATACAAAGCGATCGGCTGTCGGCGTTCGACGTCATCCTGCCGGACCCGATTCCGGGCAAGGGCGAAGTGCTCACCGCGATGTCGAATTTCTGGTTCGCCAAACTCGCGCACGTGATTCCGAATCATCTGACCCATATCGCGCCGGAGTCGGTGGTCGCGGCGAATGAGCGCGACCAGGTTGCCGGACGCGCAATGGTGGTGCGCAAATTCACTCCACTGATGATCGAAGCGGTGGTGCGCGGCTACATCATCGGCTCGGGCTGGAAGGATTACCGGCAGACGGGCATGGTGTGCGGCATTGGGCTTCCGGCCGGCCTCAAGGAAGCGGAAAAGCTGCCAGAGGTGATTTTCACGCCGGCGACCAAGGCGCCCGCGGGGCAGCACGACGAAAACATTTCATACGCCGAAGCCGAAAAGATCGTCGGCACTGAGCTCGCGGCGAAAGTGCGCGCGGTGGCGATACAGCTTTACAGCGAGGCGGCGGCGTACGCTAAAACCAAAGGCGTCATCATCGCCGATACCAAATTCGAATTCGGCGTCGATGCCGCAGGCAAGCTTTTTCTGATCGATGAAATCCTGACCCCCGATTCGTCGCGCTTCTGGCCTGCGGCCGAATACCGCACGGGCATCAGCCCGCCGTCGTTCGACAAGCAGATCGTGCGCAACTGGCTGGAGACTCAGCCGTGGAACAAGCAGCATCCCGCGCCGAAACTGCCGCCCGACGTGGTGGCGAACACCACCGCGAAGTACCGGGAAGTGCTGCATCTGCTGACAGGCGCATAGCAGGCTGATTGAATAATTCCGAGCTAGACCGGGGCGTCGCCATCCTCAGGCGCGGCGGGCTGGTCGCATTTCCAACCGAGACCGTGTACGGGCTCGGCGCCGATGCATCCAATCCTGCAGCAATCAGAAAACTCTATGCCGCAAAAGGCCGGCCCGTTGATCATCCGGTGATCGTGCATCTCGCCGACATGCAACAGCTCGCGCAGTGGGCGCGCGACGTCACGCCCATTGCGCACAAGCTCGCGCGCCAATTCTGGCCCGGGCCGCTGACGATGATATTCAAGCGCGCGGCGGGCGTCGGCGATGCTGTTACCGGCGGGCAGAATACGGTCGCTTTGCGTATTCCGGCGCATCCTGTCGCCCACCTGTTGTTGGAAAAATTCGGCGGCGGCGTCGCCGCACCCTCGGCCAACCGCTTCGGGCGCGTGAGCGCCACCACCGCCGCGCACGTGCGGCAGGAATTCGGCGACACAATCGACTTGATTCTAGACGGCGGCGCGAGCGATGTCGGCATCGAATCGACGATTGTCGATGCGACCGGCGCGGCGCCGGTATTGCTGCGCCCGGGACGCATCTCCGCGCACGACATCGAGCAGGCGGCTGGCGTGCCGCTCGCGCCGCCGACCGCGCAATCGCCGCGCGCGCCCGGCACGCTCGCGGCACACTATGCGCCGGCCACATCGCTTAAGGTGATGGAAAGCGATTTATTGCTCGAACTCGCGGCAACGCTTGTGCGCGAGGGCAAACGCGTCGCGGTGCTCGCGCGCAGCGCGTTACAACCGCTCGTTTCAGGTATCACGTGGATCGCAGCACCCTCCGATGCCGCGGCCTACGCACACGATCTTTACGCCCATCTGCGTACTCTGGATGCGGCGGGTTGTGACGCGATACTGGTGGAACAACTGCCGCAACGGCCGGAATGGGTCGCTGTCAATGACCGCTTGGGTCGCGCGGCCGCGGGGTCGCGCCCGCCTTCAGCGACGTGACGACGCGGTTACGGACGTTTAAATTTCTGGTCCAGAAACTGCCGCACTTGTTTCACCAGCTCGGATTCGCTGCCGGCGAAGTAGTGATCGGCGCCCGCCACCTCGATCTGCGCCGAGCCTTTGAGCGTTCTCAATGTCGCGGCGCGCGCGCCGGCCTTCTGCAGCACCTCCGCAAAATCGCGCTCGCCGTAGATGTCGAGTACCGGCAGGCGCAGTTTGCCCGGTTCGGCGAACTCGGCGGGCACGATGCCGATGCTTATCCACGCATCGACGCCGTTGTCGGGCGTGCTGACCAGAAAGACATTGCACATGCGCGCGGCCACGCTGTGACAGGCGATGGCGATATTGCGGTAGCCCTTGGCCTTGAGAAATGCGACCGCTGTCCGCAGTCGGTCTGCGGCGTCGGGAAACAGCGTGAAATAGTCCTCCCTTTTGGCGTCGGCCGCGAGCACCGGCATTTGCACCGACAGCGTCGCGTAGCCATGGTCGGCCAGGCCGCTCCTCAACGCGCCGATCAACGCCCAGTCGGGGTGCACGCTTACACCGTGCACCGTGATGACCGCCGCGCGCGCCTGCGGAATGTTGGTATACAGAGCGAGAAACTTATGACCGGAGTTTTGCTGGAGATAGACTGCATCGCCGACCACCAGGCCGGGCGTGATTTCGTCGGCCCAGCGTTTTTCGCGCGCATAGTCGGGTTGCGCCTGCGCAAGCGCCGCGCCGGCCAGCATCGCGAGCAGGAATGTGAATGTGATTCGCATTAACGTCCCTCGAATTGCGGCTTGCGCTTGGCGAGGAATGCGGCGACGCCTGCGCGATAGTCCGCGGTGTCGAAGCATGCAAAACCCTCGTCCCATTCGCCGGCGGATATTTGCGGCAGTACCGTCAAACGGTCGATGAACTGCTTGTGCCAGCGCGCAACCAGCGGCGCGCCGCCGGCGATGCGTGCGGCTAGCGCGTAGGCCTCGCGTTCGACGTCGGTATCGGCGACGACGCGATTGACGAGCCGCTTGGCCAGCGCTTCCTGCGCATCGAACACGCGGCCCTCGAGCAGAATCTCCAGCGCGACCGCGCGTCCGACGAGCGCCAGCATGCCCTGCAATTCGCCGTAGCCCATGGTAAGGCCGAGGTTCTTGATCGGCACGCCGAAGCGGCTCGACTCCCCGCAGATGCGCATATCGCACATCGCGGCGATCTCGAGCCCGCCGCCGACACAGGCGCCCCTGATCATGGCAATCACCGGATGCTGGCAGCGCGCAACCACCTGCATCGTTGCGTGTATCAGCGCGCCATAGGATTTTGCCTGCCGCGCGTCAGCGCGTTCGGTCGCGAATTCGGCAATGTCCGCGCCAGCGGCAAATGCATGGTCGCCGGCACCCCGCAGCACGACGCAACGCAATTCATCGTCGGCTGACAGCTCGCGCATCGCGGCGCCGAGCGCTTCCCACATCGGCTTGTCAAGCGCGTTGAGTTTGGCGGGATTGTTGAGCGTAACGGTGGCGATAGGCCCGTCGCGCGACACCAAAATCGGTTTCATGTCGCGCCGCTCAATCTATCCGCAGCCCGGCGGCCTTGACGACTTTCGCGTACTTCGCGATGTCTGACTTGACGAGTGCCGCGAATTCCTCGGGCGAGGCATTGGTGGTTTCTTCGGTGCCCATGCCGTCGAGGCGCTCCTTGACGTCGGGCAAGCGCACGATGCGCGCCGTTTCCGTGAAGATTTTGCGCACCACCGCGGGCGGCGTGCCCGCGGGCGCGAACAAACCGTACCAGGTCGTCACTTCATAACCCGGCACGCCGGACTCCGCGACGGTCGGCACTTCGGGCAGCGATGCGATCCGCTTTGACGTGGTGACGCCAAGTGGCCGCAGCCGGCCCGCTTTCACGTACTGAATCACCGCCGGCGAGGTGTCAAAAGCGACCTGCACCTGGCCGCCGAGCAGGTCCTGCAACGATTGTCCGGTGCCTTTGTACGGGACGTGCACCAGATTCACGCCGGTCATGGTCTTGAAAATTTCGCCGGCGAGATGCGGCGTGCTGCCATTGCCCGCGGACGGGAAGGTGAGCTGGCCCGGTTTGGCTTTGGCGAGCGCGATCAGGTCTTTCACCGTGCGCACGTCGAGCGACGGATGCACCACCAGCAGGTGGGGCACTGAAGACACGCGCGTGATCGGTTCAATGAATTGATGGCAAATATGACATCCTCTCTGAAGCTTGAATCGGCGGAGGAGAAAGAA
>JANNPG010000425.1:0-17978 GCA_031399805.1 Betaproteobacteria bacterium
CAGTTGAAGAATTTATGCCTTGACTTAGCAGGGCTGACGCGGTCAGCATCGTGCAGAAATATACTTTCGTACCGAACCGCGCGGAAAATCACCGAACGAAGCGTGCCTGCTAACGCCATGCGTAACGGCCAAACCATAAGACCACTGTCGACCGCACCCTATTCGATCGCAAGACGTGACAGTATCGTTCCGTTGCCCGGTTATCGCGCACAAATGCCCAGTGCACAGCACCGCGCAATCGGAAGTTGTGATTCCGCCACGGTTGAAAGACGCGGCATAATATCGGATTTTCTCGCCCTGCGGCCGCGGGCAGAGTTAAACTTGGCTGCCGAAACTTGTCCAATCAGGCGATTACCGCTGCCGCACATTCGCCCATGAGCCCCATGCCATCCCGTCCAGGCATACCGTCGAAGCTGGCCAATATCCTAAGTCATGCCGCGACAGCATTTGTCGTGCTTGCGATTGGTATCGCACTGTCCGCCGCCGCTGCGTATTGGACGGCGAGCCAGGTGGAGCGTGAGGCCAGGCTGAAATTCGAATACGACGTCACCACCGCGCGCGACGACATTGAGTCGCGGATCCATTCTTATTCCGACGTGCTGCTCGGGGCGAGGGGGCTGTTCATCGCATCGGAATCCGTCAGCCGTGATGAATTCAGAGACTATATCGCCAGCCTTGATCTGAACCGCCGCTACCCCGGCATCCAGGTCATACACTACGCGCAACGCCTTGTTGCTGCGAAAAAGCAGGCGTTTGAAGCAGCGGTACGCAACGATACGAGCGTTGATCCCCGCGGTTATCCGAACTTTACGATCAATCCGCCGGGAGACCGGCCGGAGTACGTCGTCGTGCAATATGTCGAGCCGATGGCGGGAAACGAGATCGCGCTCGGGCTCGATATTGGCGGCGACGCGGTGCGCCTTGCCGCACTCGCGCGCACGCGGGATTCCGGCCGGCTCACGGCCTCCGGACCCATCGCGCTGGCGCGCGATCCGCGCCGGCATCCAGGGTTTGCGGTGCGCCTGCCGGTCTACCGCAAAGGCATGCCGCTTGCCAGCGCGGCGCAGCGCCGCGACGCTTTCACCGGCGTGGTGAGCGCGTCATTCATCGTCATTGATCTGATGCGCGGGGTATTAGGCGAGAAATTCCTGCAAAAAATCCATGTCCGCATCCATGACGCCGGATTCCTCGACTCCGCCAATGGATTGCAGCCGCCCGCGGCCGAAAACCTGATGTTCGACAGCGACCGCCTGCTTGCAGCGCCTGCCTCACCGCTGGCGCTGCGCGACGGCAATCCCGCGGGTCTGACCCGCGTGTCGGGACTGGATGTGGGTGAACGCCGGTGGAACCTGTATTTCAGCTCCCGGCAGGAGTTTGTCAGTTCCGCCGACCGCTGGCTGCCGTCGGTCGCTTTCCTCGTCGGCGGGATCATCAGCCTGCTGCTGTTCGGACTGATACGCTCGCTCGCGACCACCGGCAGCTGGGCGGTCACACTGGCCAATCGCATCACCGAGGATCTGCGCAAGAGCGAAGCCAGCCTGGCCGAAGCGCAACGCATGACGCAGGAACTGATCGAAGCGCTGCCGAACCCGATTTATTTCAAGGGCACCGACGGGCGCTATCTCGGTGTCAACCGCGGATGGGAAAAGTTTTTTGGCGTGGACAGGGAAACGTTCATCGGCAAGACGGTGCACGACCTCTACCCCGACAATCCGGAAGTCGCGGATCGGCTGCACGCGAATGATCAGGTGCTGTGGGACCGCCCCGGAACCCAGGCCTACGAAACGTCCATCACGACCCCGGACGGGCAGCACCACGACACGATTTACTACAAGGCCACTTTTACGCGCGCCGACGGCAGCGTCGCGGGATTGATCGGCACTATTGTCGACATCACTGAACGCAAACAGGCCGCGGCCGCGGTGAAGGAAAGCGAAGAGCGCTTCCGCGCCACGTTCGACCAGGCCGCGGTCGGCATCGTCCACACGTCACTCGACGGGCGTTATCTGAAAATCAATAAAAAATTCTGCGCGATGCTGGGATATGGCGAGTCCGAGCTCGTGGGGCGCGCGGCGGCCGATTTCACGCACCCCGAGGACCGCGAGACAGGCCGGCAATACCGGCAACTCCTGTGGGACCGGAAGCTCGACAAATTCAGCGAAGAAAAACGCTATCTACGCAAAGACGGCAGCGTGATCTGGACCAACCGCACCGTGTCGCTGGCGCGCGACGTCGCGGGCCAGCCGATGTACTTCATCCGTGTCATTGAAGACATCACCGACCGCAAGGAGGTGGAGGAGCGTTACCGCGCGACCTTTGATAACGCGCCGGTCGGCATTATGCACACGGCGGTTGAAGGCTACGGAATACTGCGCGCGAATCGCAAACTGTGCGAGATGCTCGGTTACACGCAGGACGAGTTGCTCGGCATGACCAGCACCGACATCGTCCACCCTGATTACCGCTTCACGGACCAGTCCAGATACAAGAATCAATTGCTGAAAGACGAGGTTCCGTCGTTTTCGTCAGAGCGGAAGTTCCTGCGCAAGGACGGCTCGTCGATCTGGGTCAACCGCACCGTGTCGCTGGTGCACGACGCGGCCGGCAAGCCGCTGTACTTCATCCGCATAATCGAGGCCATCACCGAGCGCAAACAGGCGGAGAAGGCATTACGCGACAGTGAATCGAGATATCGCTCCGTGATTGCCGCGATGGCGGAAGGCGTTTTTTTGCGGGATAACCAGGGCAGGATCGTCGCCTGCAACGCCAGCGCCGAGCGCATCATTGGCCGTTCGCTGGATCAGATGAAGGGCAGCATCTCCATGGAACCGGCCTGGCACGCAATACGTGAAGACGGATCCGCGATGCCCGACGAAGACCGACCGGCGCAAGCGGCGCTGCGCACCGGACAGTTGCAGTCCCGTGTGGTTCAGGGATTGCGCAAACCGGACGGCACCGTGCTCTGGCTGTCGATGAATGCGCAACCGTTGTTCGATGGGCCGGATACGACACCTTCCGGCGTCGTCACCACGTTCACCGACATCACCCAACGCAAGCAGGCGGAGCAGCGGCAGGCGATGGAGCACGCCGTAACCCGCGTACTCACAGAGGCGGAAACATTAGCCGAAGCGATCCCCAAGATTATCCAGACCATCTGCGAGACGATGGAGTGGCATTGCGGAGCGCGCTGGGTATGGGACCAAGAGGCGATGCTGCTGCGCTGCGGCGAAATGTGGGGAGTCGACACCCCTGAAGTCCGCGAGTTCATAACCGCCAGCGCAAATGGCACAATAAAGCCGGACCTAACTGGACAGGGCCTGGTGCGGCGCACCTATGCAAGCGGCCAGCCGCTCTGGATCGCCGACGTTACCCAAGTTAAGGGCCTGATGAAGCGCGCATCTCTGGTGACGAAGGCCGGTCTGCATGGCGCCTTTGCATTTCCCCTGCTGCTCGGCAACGCGGTGCTCGGGGTGATGGAGTTCTTCCACCGCGACGTGCGCGAGCCTGACGACATGCTGATCCAGATTACGGGGTCGATCGGCAGCCAGATCGGCCAGTATATGGTGCGCAAAGAGGCGGAGGAGCGCGTCCGTCATCTCGCGCAATATGATGAGCTCACCGGATTATCCAACCGCAGCATGTTTAACCAGCAGCTCACTCGCGCGCTCGCCCGGGCGCGGCGCAACGACAAGTCATTGGCGATTCTGTTCATCGACCTCGACCGTTTCAAGAACATCAACGACACGCTCGGCCACGACGCCGGAGACCGCGTGTTGAAGGAAGTCGCGGAACGGCTACGCGGGTGCCTGCGCGAAAGCGATACCGTCGGCCGGCTCGGCGGCGACGAGTTTGTCGTATTGATCGAGGAATTGTCCCAGCCCGTGCAGGTCGCCGCGGTGGCGCAAAAAATCCTCGCCGCCATGGCTATACCGTTTGTCGCCTCGGTGGCGCAGAAAATCCTCGTCGCCGTGGCTATACCGTTCATCCTCGATGCACAGGAATACCACATCACCGCAAGCATCGGCATCAGCACCTATCCCGCTGACAGCGAGGACATGCAAAGCCTGCTGAAGAACGCCGACATCTCGATGTACCGCGCCAAGGAACAGGGCAAGAACAACTATCAGTTCTACTCGTCGCAGATGAACGTCCATACGCTCGAGCGCCTGGCGCTGGAATCCAACCTGCGCCGCGCGCTGGAGCGCAACGAGTTTCTGCTCCATTACCAGCCCAGGGTCGATATCGGCAGCGGGCGCATTACCGGCATGGAGGCACTGGTGCGCTGGCAGCAACCGGCCAAGATGCTGATCCCGCCGGCGCAGTTCATCCCGCTTGCGGAGGAAACCGGCCTGATCGTGCCGATCGGGGAATGGGTGCTGAAAACCGCCTGCGCCCAGAACAAGTCCTGGCAGGACCAGGGACTGCCGCCGTTGCGCATGGCGGTCAACCTGTCGGCACGCCAGTTCGCCCATGAAAAACTGCTGCAGGACGTGGCAAGGGTGCTGAACGAAACCGGCCTGGATCCGGCCACGCTGGAATTCGAAATCACCGAGAGCATGGTGATGCGCAATCCGGAGCACGCGGTGAAGCTGCTGAACGCACTGAAGGCCATGGGGATACATCTTTCGATCGATGATTTCGGCACCGGCTATTCGTCGCTGAGCTACCTCAAGCGTTTCCCGATAGACAGCGTGAAAATCGACCGTTCGTTCATCCGGGATATTCCGGGAGACGCCGACGATGCCGCGATTACCCAGGCGATCATCGCCATGGCGCACAGCCTGCGACTCAAGGTGATCGCCGAAGGGGTCGAAACCACGGAGCAGCTGCGTTTCCTGCGCGACCATGGGTGCGACGAGATGCAGGGATACTATTTCAGCAAACCCCTGCCGGAGAGCGAGTTTCTCCGCTTGCTGCAGGATAGCGCCGATCGCAGCGCGGCGTTTGCATTGCGCTAGCGCCGGCACGCATCGCGATCAAACGCCGCGCACCGCACGCTGACTTCGCAGAACTGATCCGGTCGGCGTCAAAAAAATCAGGGTGGGCAGCTTGTTCCCCACGCGGCAAACTACTTGCGCTACGCCGCTGGCGGAATAATGAGCGGAATCGGTTCGCGGCCGCGCTTGCGATAGACGGTGAAGTCTCTATCCAGCGTGCAGACGTAATGGCGGTCGTGCTGCTCACTCATGCGCACCAGGCAGGCGTCGGCGAGCGACATCGGCACATCCGCATATTTTTTCCACAGCCCTCTGATCCGTGCGACCTCTTCGGCCAGAACGAAGGGGCACACCAGCACGCCGCCCTCGATCCATTCCAGTATTTTTTCCTGGGCTGGCCGCAGAGATCGCAACAGATAAAGGGCCTCGGCCACGACGGCCTCGCAGGTGAGCAGCGGCCCGGCGATCTGCCGGAATTGCCGGATCGTCCAGCCATGGGCCGCATCACTCGCATCCAGCAGCGCGACCAGCGGGCCGGTGTCAACGATGGCGGCGCGAGGCAAGGCCGAAGCCTTTCATGTGCCTGGGGTTGGTAGCAAGATCGCCGATGCCGCTGTCGACGATCCCGCGACCATCTTTCATCAACTCATAGGCCGTAGGCGGCTGCTTCTTCGCAGGTGAAGCAGCCGATGCCGGCGCCTCCAGCACGAGACGCAAGCCTTCCGCGACCAGATCCTTGAGCTTGCGCCCGCGCAGCGCGGCCGCGGCCTTGACGCGGCGAGCAAGATCGTCCGGCAGTTCAACCGTGGTTTTCACGCGAACTCCTGATTGTCGAAAATATGGAAACCCATTTTTATGGTTTGCTGGGTACCTGTCAAGCGTGCGCGCGATAAATGGCGGTTGGCGCGAGGCATAACCACTCTCCCGTTGACGCACGCATTTTGCCCCACAAAAGTTGCAGGCAAGCGCCTAGACCACCCCTATATTACGTGAATATTTCTTCGGATCAACGTATTGCGTAGGTCCGACCCGGATTCAAGAGTAACGCAGTTTCCGAAATCACCGTCACCGCTTGATTTTCAGCAGCCGCGCCGCATTGCCGCCCATGATTTTTTCTTTGTCCGCGCGCGAAAGCCGCGGCACGCTTTCAATGAGCTTCACCGGGTTGTCTTCGCCCATGTCGAACGGGTAGTCGGTACCGAGCACGACGTGCTCGGGGCCGTATTTGTCGATCAGGTGGCGCAGCATCTGGGTGTCGAACGTGATGGTGTCGAAATAAAATTTCTTCAGGTAGCTCGACGGCACTTTCTTGATGACGGTGCGGCAGTCCGGCCGCGCGCGGTGGGCGTGGTCCATGCGCGCCCAGTAATGCGCGAGATAGCCGCCCGCGTGCGGCAGCACGACCTTCAGCTTGGGATTGCGCTCCATCACGCCGTCGAATATGAGGTGGCTCGCCGCGACCGTCGTCTCCAGCGGATTGCCGATCACGTTGTTGAAGTAGTGATCCATCAGCCGCTCGCCCTGCGTGTAGCCGAGCGGGTGCATGAAAATCACGATGTCGAGCTCCTGCGCCTTCGCGAAGAATTGTTCGAGGCCGAGACTCGGATCGGTCAGGTCCTTGCCGTTCACGTTCGGCAGAATTTCCACGCCGCGCATGCCGAGGTTTTTCACGCAGTATTCGAGTTCCGCCACCGCAAGCTCGGCGTTTTGCAGCGGCACCGTGCCCATTGCGACGAAACGCTCGGGCCATGTGGCGGCGATTTCCGCCAGGCGCTCGTTGGCCATGCGCGCCAGTTCGCGGCCGAGATCGGGCTCACTCCAGTAGATGCACTGGTTGGGCGCCGGGCATACCGCCTGTATGTCGATGCCCATGCGGTCCATGTCTTTAAGCCGCACCTCGATGGTCGAGAGCTTCGGCCCGCGGTCCTTGATCTGCTTGATGTTGACTTCGCGCGTCAATGCGTTCGCGAACACCCCGGACGGCTCGAACTGGCTCGCGTTGAGGTGTGCGACTTTCGCCGATATCGCCGGGTTCTGATAGTGGCAGTGCAGGTCGATGCGCAGGCTGCGGCCTTTGCGGTCGCGCACGACCTTGGTCGAAGGCGCCGGGCGCGTTTTAGCAACGGTTTTGATCGCGCCCTTGCGGAACAGCAGCGCCGGACGATGGCGGTGCGTGGCATCAGAACAGCCGGGCGTACAGGTGAACATCATGGGTGGTTATCCTTCACTTAAAAAATCAAAAACATTTGCCGCCGATGAACGCCGATGAAAATCAAAGGCAAAACATGCAGGTCACGGATTATCAGGGCAACAACAAAGCAGGACTATACAATTGATTCCCACTTTTAGGAATTTTTCTACCTCCTCTGTGACTCTTGTTTTTGAACTTATCGGCGTTTATCGGCGTCCGGCGGCTGCATTTTGCTTTTGAACTTTTCTCTAAAATACTCCCAAATGCTGCGTGATGAGCGCCTCGTTGTCGCGAACATCGGCAGCGGCGCCCGCGAATACGACGCGGCCGGTATTCAGCATCACGACGTCGTCCGCCAGATCGAACGCGAGCTTGATGTTCTGCTCGACGAGCACGATGGACTGGCCCTCCGCCTTGAGGCGCGCGATGGTGCGCCCGACTTCGGCGACGATCAGGGGCGCCAATCCCTCGGACGGCTCGTCCATCAGCAGCAAGCGCGGGTTGCCCATCAGCGCGCGCCCGATCGCGAGCATCTGCTGCTCGCCGCCCGACAACGAGCCCGCATGCTGCGCGAGCCGCTCCCGCAGACGCGGAAAGAGGTCGCATACGCGATCGAGCGTCCACGGCTTGTCGACCCCGCCGCGCGTCTGTTGCGCGACGAGCAGGTTCTCGCGCACGGTGAGTGTCGGGAATATGCGCCGCCCCTGCGGCACGAAGCCGATGCCCTTGCGCGAAATCGCTTCCGGCGCGAGCCGCGCGATGGACTCGCCAAACAGACGAATGTCGCCGTTGCGCGGCGGCAGAAAACCGATGATCGTGCTCATGCAGGTCGTTTTGCCCGCGCCGTTGCGGCCGAGGAGTGCCAGCACGCGCCCCGGGCTGACGGCGAACGACACGTCGTGCAGCACGTGGCTATCGCCGTAGAGCGCGTTAATGCCGGTCAGCGCGAGCGCGTCAGTTGCCAAGATAAACCTCGCGCGTTTTCGGGTCGGCGACGACTTCGCTGCGCGTGCCCTCGACGATCACGCTGCCGTAATGCAGAACGGTGATGTTTTCGGCGAGATCGAGCGCGGTGTCCATGTCGTGCTCGATCATGACCACGGTGGTCTCGCGCGGAATGTCCGCGATGAGCTGGCTGATCGAACCGCGCTCCTCGCGCGACAACCCCGCGAGCGGCTCGTCGAGCAGCAGCACCTTCGGCTTTTGCGCGAGCGCCATCGCGATCTCGACACGCCGCTTTTCGCCGTACGACACGACGCTTAACGGCCGCCCCGCGAGATGCTCGAGACCGACCCGCGCGAGCACTGCGCGCGCTTCCGAGTAGAGATGCTCGTGCGCGGTGAGCGGCGCGAACACGTTCCAGCGCGCCGGCGACCGCCCCAGCAGCGACAGCACCACGTTGTGCTCGAGGGTATCGCGCGCAAACAAAGTGATGATCTGGTAGGTGCGCGCTAGCCCCCGGTGTGTGCGCTGATGCGGCTTGAGCCGCTGAACCTCCGCGCCAAAAAGCCTGATGGTGCCGCTGTCGCGCTTGAGATCGCCGGTGATCAGATTGAACAGCGTCGTCTTGCCCGCGCCGTTCGGGCCGATGATGAGCCGGCGCTCACCCGGCATCACCGCGAGCGACACGTCGTTAATCGCGGGCAGCCCGCCGAACGATTTTTTCAGTCCGCTGATCTCGAGCGCGGGCGTCATCGGCTTCTCCAGCGTGCCCACAGGCGGCGGACTCCCGGCACGATGCCGTCGGGCATGAATATCACGATCACGACGAAGACGACGCCAAGCAGCATGTTCCAATACCTGACGTACGCCGATACGTAGTTCTTCAGAATCACCACGATCGCAGCACCTACGATCGGCCCCGCGAGCGTACCGGAGCCGCCGGCGATCACCGCGAGGATCGCCTCCGCGGAACCGGTGAGCGACAGCGACGCCGGATGGATGTACTTGTTGTAATACACGAACAGCAAGCCCGCGACGCCGCCCCAGAACCCCGCATAGACGAATGTGATCCAGCGCACGAGCCACACGTCGTGGCCGAGCGCGCTCATGCGCCGCGCCTGGTCGCGCGTGCCTTTGAGCGCCGTGCCGAACGGCGAAGCCACGAACCTGGCGATCATCCAGATCGCAAAACCGGTGACGATGAGGGCGAAGTAGTAGAACGCCGTCGAATCGTCGAGACTGATGCCGAACGGCGCCGGGCGCGTGAGGCCGCGCAGGCCGTTGTCGCCTTCGGTCACGCTCACCCAGCGGTAGGCGGTGCCCCACAGCACCTGCGACATTGCGAGGGTGAGCATCAGGAACCCGAGACCGGTTGCGCGCAGCGCGATCAGCCCGATCAGGCACGCCATCAGCGTCGTGGCGGCAAGTGCCAGCGGCCCGGAGATCCAGTGCGCGAATCCGAAGTGCAGGTAAAGCAGCGCCGAAGTGTAGGCCGCCATGCCGAGAAACGCCGCATGACCGAGCGAAGGCAGGCCGCCATAACCGACCAGCAGGTTGAGGCTCGCCGCAAAAATCGCCGCGATAAAGATCTGGCTCGTCAGGTTGATGTAGAACTCGCCGGCGAACCACGGGTAGCCGAGCAGCAGGATCGCGAGTCCCGCCAGCCATGCGGCGCGGCTCATTGTGCGTGGCTCAAGTCGCTCGCCCGAACAACCCGCGCGGGCGGAACGCAATCACCACGATCATCGGCAAAAAAAGTATCACGTAGGCGAGCTGCGGGAACAACGCGATGCCGAAGGTATAGATGAAGCCGATGATGAAGCTGCCGACGAACGCGCCGACCAGACTGCCGACGCCGCCGAGGATCACGACGATGAGTGCCAGCGGCAGCATTTCGAAGTCGAGACCGGGGTACGCGGACATGATGGGCCCGCCGATGATGCCGCCCGCGCCGGCGAGTCCCGCCCCGAGGCAGAACACCGTCGTGAACAGCTTGGACACCGGGATGCCGACCGCGCGCGCCATCTGCATGTCGTCGACTCCCGCCCGTATCATCGCGCCGAGCCGCGTGCGCTCGATCAAGAGGTAAAGCAGGATCCCGGTCACGAGCGCGATCGCAACCACGGCCAGCCGGTAGCTCGGAAACATGAAGCCCGCAACCTCGAGCGGATGCTGCAGCGATTCGGGTGTCGGCACCGGGATCGGGTCGCCGCCCCAGACAATGAGGCACACGTCCGCGATGATGTAGGCGACGCCAAGCGTCACCAGCACCTGGCCCAGCTCGTTGCCGGGAAGCCGGCGCAGTATCAGGCGCTCGAACAGCCCACCCAACACCGCGACGGCGAGCCCGCCGAGCAGCGCGGCGAGCCACAGGTTCGGCACGTAGTAGAGGATGCTGGTGCCAAGATAGGCGCCGAGCATGTAGAGCGCGCCGTGCGTGAGGTTCGCGACCCGCAGCAGCCCGAAGATCAGCGAGAATCCCGCCGACAGCAGAAACAGCAGTCCGCCGAGCGCGAGACTATTGAGCGTCTGTATGAGCCAGAACTGCATGCGTTGCCGGCGCTAGCGCGCGATCGAGTGATTCAGAAGTGGTCTCAAAAATTCTCCCTCGCCCCGCGCTAGTGGGGAGAGGGTCGGGGTGAGGGGAAGCGATGTTGCTACTTTTAAAAGTAAAAACGATTTCAACCCGCCCCCTCACCCTAACCCTCTCCCCCTAAAGGTGAAGAGGGGATTTTTCTTAATCGCTATTTTCTAAATTACTCAATCGCCGGATCTCAACCCTCAAGGTTCTTCGCGGGCGGGAAGTCACGCGAATAGACCGGGTTCTTCAGGAACTCCTCGGGCTTGTAGGTCCAGAACTGGCTCACGTTCGGATAGGTCTGGATCACCGTGTTGACGAGCCTGCCCTCCTCGCGCTCGACCTTGCGGATGTACACGTTGCCGACCACGTTGCCGTACTGGTCGAATACAACGCGCCCGCGCACGGTGTCGGTCTTGCTCGCGCGCAGCGCCATCATGAACGCCTGCTTGTCCTCGATCTTGCCCTTGACTGCATTCAGCGCGCCTTCCAGCACCGCCGCTTCGACGTAGGTCGCGGCCGCGTAGAAGCCCGGGTCGTACTTCGTCTCGGCGCGGAACGCCGCCGCGAATTTCTGGTTGAGCGGGTTTTCGAGCTTGGCCGAGTACCAGCAGGTCGTGATGATCCCCATCGCCTCGAATTTCATGTTGCGCAACACCGCCTCGTCGAGCGCGGTCATGCCGCCGACGATGTTCACCTTGCCGCGCAGCCCGTACTCGTTGAATTGGCGCACGTAGCGAAACCCGTTGGAGCCGGCGAAGCCGAGGAAAATGCCGTCGATGTTGGTCTTTAATTGCGCGAGAAAGGTGCCGTAATCGGGCACGGTGAGCGGCGGGAACGTTTTCTGCACGATCTTGCCGCCGAGCTCCTCGAACACGCGCTGGAATCCCGCGCACATTTCGTGGCCGTAGGGAATGTCGTCCGCGATCACCGCCATGCGCCGGTACTTGAGCGTCTTGTAGCAGTAGTCCGCAAGCGGATGCGCGCACTGCGATGAAGTCGAGGTGCCGCGCACGAACCACGGGTTGGGTTTGCGCTGCGTCATGTCCTCGGCCGCGGCGACCGACAGGGTCGGCAGCTGCTGCTCGCGTATGTAGTCGTCGGTCGCCAGCGCCTCGCCGGCCGCGAGCGGGCCGATCATGACGTTGATGCGGTCCTTCTCCACGAGTTCCTGGGTCTTGCTTTTGGCCTGCGCCGGGTTGCCGCCGCTGTCGCCGACAAAGAGCTCGATCTTGCGGCCGGCCAGCGTGTAATTGCGTTCGCGCAGGTACATGATCAGCGCTTTTTCCATATCGATGCCACCCGACGCGAGCGGCCCGGTCTTGACCGTCATCAGGCCGAGCCTGATCGGTGCGCCCTGCGCGCGCACGATTGAAGGGAAACCCAATGCCGAAGCCCCGATGCCCGCGCCGGCCGCCTGTATGAAACGTCTGCGATTGACAGTCATTTGCTTTCCTCCTTGATGGTAATTTCGAAACGTTCTAAAAAAAGTGCGTAACCGCCGATAAACGCCGATGAAATGGGTGATGAGCAATGGGTGATGGGTTAAGAATCAAATTACCCATTCCCCATTTTCGGTTCACTTACATTCGATCTCATCGGCGTCCATCGGCGTCCATCGGCGGCTAAATGCGGTTTTTTTATGCAGAGTCCTTGGACAACTTATACCGAAACCCGCGCGGTGCGCGGTGCTCCCGCGGCCGCGCTGGCGAGCTTTTCGAACAATTGCTCGTTGGTGAGCACCCAGCCGAGGCAGCGCGCCACGTTTTGCAGCCCCAGCACGTGCAGGTCGTCACCATACATGCTTGCGACGCAATCGGATAGCACCACCACGCGATAATCGAAATTGAACGCGGTAAACGCCGTATTCAACACGCAGGTGTTGGTGTTTATCCCCATCAACACGACGTTTTTCACGCCCAGCGTGTCGAGCAACTGGCGCAGATCGGTGCCGTAGAAGCAGTCGAGGCGCTTCTTGTTGTCGATCACGTAATCGCCGGCGCAATGGAGTTCCGGAATGATCTCGGTGCCGAGCGAGCCCTCGATGTTGTGCTCGCGCACGGTGCTCTTGCGCCCCGGCGTCAGCCGGTCCTCCGCGCCGCGCGCCGCGTGCATCGCCTGCCAGAACGGCGACACCATGCCTTCGCTGCCGATGCCGGGTAGCCGGCGGTAGACCAGTTTCACGTGTATCACCGGAACGCCCTGCGCACGCGTGAAGTCGAGCGCCGCGCGCGCATTCGCGATCACGCGCTTCGCATCAGCAGGTGTCGCCGGCATCGTCGCGACCCCCATATCCAGATGGCCGCGATGCATGTCGATCGTGACTATCGCGGTCTGCGCGGGATCGAGCACAAGTTCCTTGTACAGGCCGTCGGTCAGGCTCGAACGGTCGACGATTTTGACGGTGGTCATGGCAGCCTCCGACTTAATGTGACGGACTCTTGGGCGCATCGGGCTGTTTCTGCGGCAGGGCGCGGTCGAACGCGTCGATCTTCATGCATTCGCCGAACACGCGCATCACGGTCGGCACGCCCGACACGTCGCAGTTGAAATAATTTTTCGCGCCTATCACCTGTGACGCAAGGCAGATGTCGGCAATCGTCGGCGTGTCGCCGTGGCAGTAGCGCCCGGTTGCGCGCTCTTTCGCCAGATGGCCTTCGACCGCTTCGAGCGCTTTCAACGACCAGTGCGCGAGCCAGCGGTTGCGCGCCGGCTCGTCGAGTTTCAGTTCTTTCTCCATATAGCTGCGGACGCGCGGCACGATCAGCGGATGACCGTCGCTGACCACGATCTGCGCGAGTCCGCGCACGCGCGCGCGTCCACGCGCGTCCGGCGGCAGGAGCGGCGGCTGCGGGAGCATTTCATCGAGGTATTCGAGTATCGCCATCGATTGAAATAACGGCGGCTCGTCATCGATAACGAGCGCGGGGACGACGCCTTGCGGGTTGACCGCCTTGTACGCGGCGTCATGCTGCTTGCCTTGCAGGAGATCGATCGACACCAGTTCGGCATCGAGCCCCTTCAACGCCAGCGCGACGCGCACGCGGTAAGTGGCGAGCGAGCGCCAGAATCCGTAAAGCTTCATGTGCGATTGCTCCTTGTTCAACGTTTCGGTGGAATCACTGGCAGCAGCACATAGGCCGCACGCTCCGGTCCGAAGTGCAGTTTCACCTGATTGTGAAAAATCGCCGGCGGGCGGTCGCGCAAATCGTCGTGCAGAAACGGTCCGCAGCCGGTGAGTTCGTTCTTGAAATTCGACAGCTTGCCGCCGCTGCCGCCGGGATAAACGTAATCCCGGCCGCGCACGGTGAGCGCAATGCGGCAGCCGGCCGGCACGACGATCGAGGTCGGCCACAACTCGATATCGAGTTCGACGACTTCATTACGCTTTAAAGGCTGCAATTGATCGTGCGTGTGATACGGTCGGTACGGCAGCGACAGTTTCCGGTTGAGCTTGCGATGTGATGCCCGCAGCCAGCCCTGCGCGACCGGCGTGTGCGGATCGATGGCGCCCTGGAATACGACCTCTTTCATGTCCGCCGAAAAGACGCGCAGCACCAGAAACAAATCCGCGTCGCGGGTCGAGGACGATACGAACAATTTCGCCGCCGACGGGCCGGTGATCTCGGTGGCATGCGGCAGCGGCGGCGACATAAAGGTCACGCCGTCTCCCATCGCATCGTATTCGAGGCTCGACGGCACCCGCGGCGAGGTCTCCGTCAACGCGTGCACCGCCGGGTCGAGATAGAGCTTCGTCCACTGCGTGCGCGCTAGCGGCCATTCGTTTTCAAAGCGCTCCGCGAAACGTCCGGTGTGGCGCACCTGCAACTGGACGCGCGGCTGCTTCATCCAGCCGTTCTTCTCGCCTTTGAGGAAATGCGCGAAAAAGCGCTTTTGCAGGTTCACGCCGTAATCGGTGTAGAAATGCGTCCAGTGCTCGATGCCGTGCGCTTCGAGCCATTTGTGTTTCGACGCCGCGCGAGTGTAGCCCTCGAAGTTGCCGCGCGGATGCAATCCTTGCCCGCCCCAGTTGGCCGCCGACAGAAACGGCACCGTCACCTTTTCCCACTTCGGCGAGCGCGCCTTGTGGTAGCCGTCGTCGAGCGGATGGGCGAGGATTTCGTTGCCGAAGTCGCTGCGGTTCTTCGCGAGCTCATCTTCGCTCAGAAGCTCGTCGCCGCATACGAGCTGGCCGGTGACGCGGCTGCGGCGCCCTTTCTCACCGCAACCGTACTGCACCGTCTTCACCTGCATGTCGTACCAGTTGTCCCAGAACGTGGAGAGTATTCCGCCGTGGTGCGTCATGTCGCGGTACCAGTCGGCGGCGCCCTCCCAGATGCACATCGCCGCAAGATGCGGCGGTTGCAATGACGCGACGAGCCACTGGTTGATGCCGTAATAGGAGATACCGCTTAACCCGACCTTGCCGCTCGACCACGCCCGCACGCCGGCCCATTCGATGCAGCGGTAGAAGTCCTGCGTTTCGCGCGGCGAGAAGTGGTCTATGTAGCCCGGCGAGCGGCCGGTGCCGCGCGAATCGACGCGCACGACGGCATAGCCGTCGGGCACCCATTTCTCCGGATCGACCACTTCCCAGTTCTGGTACTTGTTCGACGAGCCCGCCGCGACGTCGGGGTGGGTCTCGACCATGCGCCGCCACGCGCTCGGATAGCCGTCCTCGAAATGCAGCCCCTTGGCGTACGGACCGTAACTCAGGATCACCGGACACTTGCCGGCGGTGGGCGGGCGAAACACGTCGGCGCGCAGCACGCGGCCGTCGTCCATGGCGACAGGCACGTCCCACTCGATGCGCATGCCGTCGCGGATTTCGCTGACTGGCGACCCCATTTTGTTTCCCCTCGTGCGCCGCTGTGCAGACGGTGAACCTGCTATATTTACGGTCTACCAGTTTGACGCTACGCCTGCGCGCGTGTCAACTTCGAGCCCGTTGATCGTGTGCCATGGCGGACCTGACGCGATGGCTGAAACTATCGAGCTTTACATAACTTCGTTACGTCGCTCGAACCCTCACCCCCAACCCTCTCCCAGAGGGCGAGGGGGAGCGTCGAGCGAAATCGGATTGTCATCCGGTTTCGTAAACTTTGAAAGGAGAATCAATTGAAAATCGGAATAGTCGGCATCGGCAAGATGGGCGCGGCGATCGCCACGCGGCTTGCGGGCCTCAGCCACGAAGTTCACGTCTGGAACCGCACCGCCGAAAAGGCGCGTGCGATTGCCGGCGTCACGGTCGCCGCAACACCCCGCGAGCTCGCCACCCGCGCGGAATTCGTCATCAGCATCCTGACCGATGCGGCGGCAATCGATGCCGCGTACGACGGCAAGGACGGCCTGCTCGCGGGAGACATCAAGGGCAAGCTCTTCATCGAGATGAGCACGGTGCGGCCGGCGACCGAACAGGCGCTCGCCGCCAGGATCAAGGCCAAGAACGCCGCCATGATCGACTGCCCGGTCGGCGGCACCGTGGGTCCTGCGCGCGACGGCAAGCTGTTCGGCTTCGTCGGCGGCGGCGCGGCGGACGTCGCGCGCGCGAAACCGCTGCTCGACCAGCTGTGCCGCCGCGTCGAGCACATCGGCCCGGTCGGTTCCGGCGCCCGCATCAAGCTCGCGATCAATCTGCCGCTGCTCGTTTACTGGCAGGCGCTGGGTGAAGCGCTGCTCCTGTGCAAGCCGCTCGGCCTCGACCCGGCGCGCGTGATGGACATTTTCGCCGACACGTCCGGCGCGCCGAATGCGCTCAAGACGCGCGGCCCCGTGATCGCCGCCGCGCTCGCCGACAAGGACACCGGCGCGAACAACTTCGATATCGATTCGCTGCGCAAGGATTTGCAGACGATGATCGAGGAAGCCACTGCGCTCGGCGGCACGCTGCCGGTTACGGCGCGCGCGCTCGAATGCTTCGACGAAGCGTCGCGCGCGGGATTGGGCAAGGCCGACGCATCGCTGCTGCCGGTGCGCTGGGCGAAATCGGGCGGGCACTAGCAAAGATCTGATTTAGCCCTCAAACGTTCGCCCTGATGTATAGAAGGGTGAACGGTTTTTCTCGGTTAGCGCGGCGCTCGTGCTCCCCGGTACCTCGGGACGTGCTTCTATACATCAGCACGAACGGCAATGATCAGCGCCCCTCAGGTTTGCCGGCCGCTTACGCTGGCCAAAACCGCGGCTTCGGGTTACATTTCGTGTCCCGGCGCCGCAAGTGCCGCGCCTTTTAAATACTTTACCCCCCACGCAAAAGAGGACCCATCATGATCTACGAAGTAAGGACGTACGACCTGAAGCCGCACACGCTGGCGGAAGTCGAAAAAAGATTCGGCGAGGCCTACGAGTACCGCAAGAAGCTTTCGCCGCTCGCCGCGTTCTGGCACACCGAGATCGGCCCGCTCAACCAGATCATCCACGTATGGGGTTACAAGGATCTCGCGGAACGTACCGCCATCCGCGCGGCCGCCCTCAAGGAAGGCAACTGGCCGCCGAAGACCGCGGAGTTCATCGTCAACATGCGCTCGGAAATCATGATCCCGTTTTCGTTTTCGCCGGAATTGAAGCCCGGCAAGATGGGCCCTTACTACGAAATGCGGATTTACACGCTCACCAACGGCGCGCAACTGCCGAAGCTGCAGGCGCTGTGGGAAAAAGGCCTGCCGGAGCGGACCAAGATCAGCCCGCTATGCGCGGCGTGGCACTCCGAACTCGGCGTGCTCAACCAGTTCATCCATATCTGGCCGTACAAGTCGGTCGACGAGCGCAACGAAGTGCGCGACAAGGCGAAGGCCACCGGCATGTGGCCGCCCTCGGTGCTCTCCAAAAAGATCGGCCTGCCCGGCTATGAAATTGCCAAACAGGAAAACAAGATCCTAATGCCGTCGGCGTTCTCGCCGTTGCAGTAACCAGATAGCGATCGGCCACGCCGCCGAGAGTGGCGTGGCCGACGGCCTTGGAAATCACGTTGGACATCGCGCAGTCCTTTCGCGCAGTCCTTCTTGGCGTTACGATTTCCCGCTCGAGCTAACTGGCGAGGCTAATAGTGGAAACGACATTGTGCGATTTGCAGCACACCGGCCTCGATCCGATAAAGTAGACGATGCTCACGGGTGATGCGTCGAGACCAGAAACCCCTCAAGTTGCGCTATAAGGGTTCAGGCATGCCCAGGCCGGCAAACGGATGGCGCTGAATATCGTCGATCAGCGTATTGATCTTGTCGCGCACGCGAACGTCGCTGCGTGCCCAGTAGAGATAATCCTGCCAGGCGCCAGGCGCCCAGACTATTTTCACTTGATCAGCTTGTGTGCCCGGCCGCGGCCTGTCTTCAGG
>JANNPG010000491.1:0-3872 GCA_031399805.1 Betaproteobacteria bacterium
CCTCTCACTTCTACGTTAGACGACAGGAGAACGCGTGATCACACACACTGGCGGTTGTCACTGCGGTCGTGTCAGATTTGAGGTGGTTGCGCCGGCGAAGCTGCAGGTTTCGGAGTGCAATTGCTCCATGTGCAGCAAGGCGGGTTATCTGCATCTTGTCGTTCCCGCGGAACGCTTCAAGCTGCTTTCCGGAAAGGAGGCGCTGACCACCTACAGCTTCAACACTCAGACGGCGAAGCACTTGTTCTGTTCGGTTTGTGGCATCAAGTCCTTCTACGTGCCGCGCTCGCATCCCGATGGCTTCAGTGTTAATGCTCGTTGTCTCGACCCGAGCACGGTCGAGGAGATGAGCATCAAGCAGTTCAACGGTCGCGAGTGGGAAAAGCAATACCCGAAAGGTAGAGGGACGTACGCGCAGTAATGGAAAGCCTGTCGTCTAACCCCATGCTGGTGCCGACGGGCCGCAAGCGTCGCGCCTTATCAGCCGCCGTGCGGGCCCGCAGCACAGCAAGGCGTTAGGCGGCTCAATGAAGCCAACGCGACTGCACTACTTTTACGCTTATAAATGGCCGGTCTGGATCTGTATCGTTGTCGTCCCGCTCCTCTGCGTCGCTCTTGTCGCGAGGGAGCTTGGTCCTCCGCCGGCCTTTTTCCCGCTAGAGTCCGACGCCAGGAGTTACCTCCTGCTCCTTGCGTGCGCGTGGCTTCTTGGTTGGGCAAGCTGTGCCCTTCTTGGACCGTTTGTCCTGGGACCTATCTATTTTCATCGAGCGCAACTGAATGGCGCGCCATTTCAGATGGGCGATTCGGTCGAGATTCTTGTCGGACCCAATCGCGGCCGTGTCGTGCGTGTGCTTGAGCCATTGGATGGGCGCGGCATGGCAAAGGTGGATCTCGGGGAGCCGGCGAACGCAAAGCGAAAAAGCATCTTCTGGTGCGGCGATATTTTCGAGCTAACCCAGCTCTTGAAAGTTGCCGGCGCCGAGCAGCGCCCTGCAGCCGACCCGCCTGCCCGGTGACTCGCTAGTCCCGCCCGCCCGCGCTGAAGTTGCGCCAGCCGCCGAAGCTGGAAATGTCGCGCGCCTTGGTCACGGCGTAGCTTTCGCACAGAAAGCCGTGCACCGTGCGCTTATCCTCGAGCACGAGGGTGCCGATCGCCAGCGGCGCGGGAATTCCGGCGACAAACGAACCGAAGCCCGCGGCCGACATGCGCCATAACTCCACTTCGATCGCGCAGCCTGCGCCGTCTGCACAGCGCACGAGCCCCGGCTTGGGCGGCGTCGTTGCGGGCAGCAGGTAGAGGCGGTAATGCGGCGCGGTGCGCGTTTGCTCGATCAACTGCGCGCCGCGGTCCGTGAGTTGATGATTAAGCGGCATGCCCGAGAGATGCGCGCCGACCACGGCGAACGTGACCTGCGTGTCTTCAATGGCGACCGGCAACTCGCCGGCATCTGCCGGCAGCGCGAACGCGGTAGCGCCGAGCTTAAGGCCGCTTAAGCGATGCACCCTTGAGCCAAGCTCACACAGCAGCGGTTCGCTGAACGCGGATGCGATCAGCGTAATGCCGGCCGGCAGACCATCGACGCGCATGCCGCACGGCACCGCGATCGCCGCGAGATCCAGCAGATTGGCAAAGTTGGTGTACAGCCCGAGATTGGAATTGAGGGCAATCGGATCGGCCTCTATTTGCGCGATGGTGTAAATCGTTGGCGCGGTCGGCACCACCAAAACTTCGATCTTTTCCATTTCCAAGTTCGCTCGCCGTTTCAGCTCCTGCAGACGGTAGGCCGCCTCAAACACATCCAGCGCGGAATAACCGGCGCCGCCGCCGATGATCTTGCGCGTGACCGGATGCATATCGTTTGCGTGCGCGCCGAAGAACTCCTTGATCGCGGCAAGCCGCTCGGCGACCCACGGCCCTTCATAGAGCAACGCAGCCGCTTCGCGAAACGGCGTGTAATCGATTTCGATGATGCTGCCGCCGGCGCGCTCGATCAGCGAAATGCTGTGCGCGAACATCCGCGCCGCCTCCGCATCGCCGCAGAAATCGAGTTGTGATGCGGCGGGCACGCCGCAGCGGAACCGCGCTGCCGGCGCGCGGACCGACGATGCGGGATGGCGTGAATACGCATCGGCCGCATCAAAGCCGGCCGCGACCTGATAGACGTCCCACGCATCGCGCGCGGTGAGCGCGAATATCGATACGCAGTCGAGCGAACGGCACGCCGGCACTACGCCCGCGGTGCTGATCGCTCCGCGGGTGGGCTTCAACCCGACGATGTTGTTAAACCCTGCCGGCACGCGGCCGGAACCCGCAGTGTCGGTGCCCAGAGCGAAGCTCACCAGATTGAGCGCGACCGCGACCGCCGAACCCGAACTCGAGCCGCCCGCGATAAAGTCCGGATTAAATGCGTTGGCACAAGCGCCGTACGGCGAGCGTGTGCCGACCAAACCGGTCGCGAACTGGTCGAGGTTGGTTTTGCCGATCAGGATCGCACCGGCGTCCAGCAAGCGTTGCACCGCCGTCGCCGTCGTGGCGGCGGTGTAACTGAAGGCGGGACAGCCGGCGGTGGTCGGGCAGCCTGCGACATCGATATTATCTTTGACCGCGAACGGCACTCCGTATAGCGGCAGGGATTGCGCCGCCGCATCCGCTTCGAGGCGCTGCGCCAGCGCCAGCACCGCCGCCTCGGGAAGCCGGTAAATCCACGCATGGTGACGGTCGCCCTCCGCGGCGGCGGCCAGCACATCGCGCGCGCGTTGCACGGGCGACACTTGCCCGCTGCGCAGGCGTTCGCGCAGGGAAGACAGCGTCAGGCTGTAGGGAACAGGCATGGCGGCATATATTGCATGGATGGTTGCAGCTAAGCAATGCGTATGCCATTTCCCGACGTCCGGGATAAACGGCGTATTCTTTGCTTTACTAAGGAAGTTCTGATTAACTCCCCAACCGTTCGCCCCGATGTATAGAAGGGTGAACGGTTTTACTCGGTAACCGCGATGCTCGTGCTTCTATACATCAGCACGAACGGCGTTAATCAGAGCTACCCTAGCAGAACTGGACGTGCGCCGGCAAAATCGTCCTCTTGATGGGAAATACGATGACTCTGTACCGTGGAATGGACCGCGCCGCCCTCGATGCCGCATATAACAATACGGTTGCCGTAGCCGACAGCGCAAAGTTGCTCGCCGATTGGCAGGCGCGCAGCAACAGTCTGCGCGCTGCGCACGGCGACCACCTCGACCTGCGTTATGGGCCCGCCGAGCGCAATCGAATCGACTATTTCGCGGCGGACTCGCCCGGGCCCGTGCTCGTGTTCATCCACGGCGGCTATTGGCAGATGCGCGCGAAAGAGAACTTCAGCTTTCTCGCCACCGGGCCGCTCGCGCACGGCATCCACGTGGCGTTCGTCGGCTACACTCTTGCGCCAGAAAAACGACTGGACGGCATCGTCGCTGAAGTGCACACCGCGATCGCGTGGCTGGCCGCGCGTGTGGCGGAGTTCGGCGGCGATCCGGCCCGCATCGTCGTCTCCGGCTGGTCGGCGGGCGGGCACCTCACCGCGATGACACTTGACGAACCTGCGGTGAAAGGCGGGCTTGCGATCAGCGGCATTTACGATCTTGAACCGATCAGCCTGTGCTATCTCAACGACAAGCTGGGACTCGATGCAGACGAAGCGCGGCGCTTGAGCCCGTTGCTGCACCTGCCACCAAGCTCAATGCCGCTGATCATGACTTGCGGCGATGACGAGTTGCCCGAACTGCAGCGGCAATCCGCAACATTTGCGGCGGCGCGCATGAACGCTGGTCTGCCCGGGCGGCTGGTGCCGCTCGCGGACTGCAATCACTTCACGATTCTCGAGGAACTG
>JANNPG010000503.1:0-2701 GCA_031399805.1 Betaproteobacteria bacterium
CCATGTGCTCAGAGCGGGCATGCCGATCCAGGCTACCCGCCGTTTCGATGTGCATACCAAGCGCACGTTCATGAATCCGCAGTCGAACCAGCGCGGCAGCAATGAAGAACTGGTTACCACCGAACTCGGTCAGGTCGGCACGCAGTTCGACGGCTTTGCTCATCAGAGCCACGGGGATAGCCTGTATAACTGCTTCAAGATCAGCGAAATCGAGACGCGCACCGGCTTTACCAAACTCGGCATTGAAAAAGTCGGCACTCTCATGACGCGCGGCGTGCTGATCGACGTTGCCGGACTGAAAGGCGTGGACACGCTGCCCGACACTTACGAGATCACGGTGCAGGATCTGCAACAGGCGCTGCAAAAGCAAAACCTGACGTTGCGTCCCGGCGACGCCGTGCTCATTAACACCGGTTGGGGCCGGCTGTGGGGCAAGGAGAACGCGCGGTACATGAAGGGCAACCCGGGCATCGGAGTGGCAGCGGCCGAATGGCTGGTGAAGCAGGACCCGATGCTGTTGGGCTCGGACAACGGGCCGGTGGAAGTCTCGCCGAATCCCGACTCGCAGATTTCCCTACCGCTACACCAGATCGCGCTCGTGGTGCATGGCATCCACTTGTTGGAGAACCTGAAGCTCGACGAGCTCGCGGCAAAGGGCGTCCACGAGTTCGCTTTTGTGGTGCAGCCGCTCAAAATCCAGGGCGCCACGGGTTCGACGGTCGCGCCGATCGCAATACGTTGAATTGCGCGTCGACTGAGGCAAGCGATCAGCCATCAGCTTTCAATCTGCCAGCAGAGCGATAAAGACGGGAACTTCGGGCGGATCGGCACGGCCGGCGCGTCAAACCTTGATGTTCGGATTCAAACTGTAAACGCCGGTCAGCACCGCCTGCGCGAGCACGTGGCCGCGGATCGCGGCGAGCACGTTGGGGCCATTGAATATTCCGCTGACCGGGCACTTGTCGAAGTCGAGCGCGTAGAGCGTGAACGCGTAGTGGTGCGCAATGGTGTCGTTCCACGGCGGGCACGGCCCG
This sequence comes from Betaproteobacteria bacterium, assembly GCA_031399805.1. Classification (GTDB taxonomy): domain Bacteria; phylum Pseudomonadota; class Gammaproteobacteria; order Burkholderiales; family SG8-41; genus PALSA-1004. Next base: position 1,035 of record JANNPG010000503.1, read on the forward strand.
TCGTAGCCGAAATAGTCGCCGGCCATGTCCTTGTCGGACGCAAACCAGCCCGTGTAATCGTTGATGCCCTGGCGCGTGCCGCGCGGGCCCGCCGGCCCGTTCTTCCCGCGCGGCATCACACCGTCGGAAAATTCCCCCGCCTCGATTGAAGTCGCGTTCGCCCGCAGATCGACGAGCACCCAGTGATAAAAATCCACGCGCGGCAGCGTCGCCGGTATGCTGCGCCCTTCCTGGTTCACGTCGTCGCCTTGGCTGGGCACGTCGCGATCGTGGCAGATCATCGCAAACGATTTGGTGCCCGCGGGCGCGCCGACCCAGGTGAATTCGGGATTGCGGTTCTTCGACAGCGTGACGCGGGTCTTGGCATCGGGCACGCAGAACGCGAACTCGCCGGGAATTTTGCCGTTGTTCTGGAAACTGGAGGTTGTGAATTTCATATGAGCTCCACAATGTGAAGAGTAAAGGGTGATGACGAGTGAGGCGTGAAGGGCAATGGCAAAGGATGAAGGCGGAAGGATGAAGGATGAATGAAAGCGCGCAGCGCGTTCGCTTTGCGCCTCACGCCTCACGCCTCGCCCGCCTGCGAATTATAGCTATTCTTCGCGCTCGGGCGGTGCAATCCCCATTTCCCGATAACGCTCTTCCTTGTCCAGCGCGGCGAGTCGCTTGACCTCGGTGTAGAACGCGGCGAGATCGCCGTTGTGACGGGCGATCATTTGCTGAAACTGCGGCACCAGCGCGTTATAAATCGAGATTGACGCGAGCTTGGCGTTGTTGGGCTCGTCCAGAAAGCGGTCGTAGCCGGCAAAGCCGCCCCACACAGCCTTCAACTGCAGGTAGTCCCGCTTCAACGCGGCAAAGATGCCGGCTTTGCGCTCGCGCATCGCCGCCGGGTCAAGCTGGGTGCGATAAAGCGCGCCGAGCTCGCGGCGATGCTTGAGCACCAGTGCCGCGAATTGCACGCGCCGCTGCTGGGATCGCGCAAAATCCGCGCGCATCCTGTCGTCGCCATAGCGCGCGATCCAGCGCGTGACGCCCTCGGTCTCGACCGCGACGGCAAACGATTCGTTGAACTCGGTGTCGCCCTTGACGTATAGCAACTGGTGGGCAAGCTCGTGAAAAATCAGACGCGCGAACTCGTGGTCCGGATAGCGAACAAATGTATTGAGCACCGGATCGTTAAACCAGCCGAGCGTCGAATACGCAGGCACGCCGCCCACGTATACATCGAGTCCCTGATCGCGCAACTCGCGGGCAAAATTGTCCGCGCCCGCCTGCGTAAAATAACCGCGGTAGCCGACACATCCCACAACCAGAAAACACCATTGTTCCGGTTTGATCGAAAACTCGGCGGCCGCGAACACGTTCCACACCACGAACGTTCGCTGCAAATCCGCAAAACTGCGGTAGCTGTCGTTATCGGGCAGTTGCAATTCGCGGCTCGCGAAGTCACGGATCGACAGCGCGCGCTCGAGCCCGCTTTTGAGCGCCGGCGGCGTTGCCGGATCGGCGAGCACCTGCGCGATCGGCTGGCGTTTCTGCAGAAGGCTCAGTTGCCCCTCGACCGATTGCAAGTAGTAACCGAAATTGCTGCAACCGGCCATGAGTGATGCGACCGCCAGCAACATGAGCGCGAAAGCCCTCATATCAGCGGCCGGTAACACCGT
>JANNPG010000525.1:0-4430 GCA_031399805.1 Betaproteobacteria bacterium
AACGACACGCGCGACAAGGCAAAAGACGCCGGCATCTGGCCGCCGTCGGTGGTGGCGGCGAAACACGGCGGCAAGAGCATTCCGTACGTCGCCCAGGAAAACAAGATCGTGATGCCTGCGAAATTCTCGCCCGTGCAATAATCGGCCGCGCGAAATTCAGTGCGTTTTCACCAGGGGGCCAGACCCCCTGGTACATTAATTATGAGTGCTACGATGCCAGACCCGACTCTCACTTTCCTGCGCTCCCACCACTGACTTTCGTGCGGATTATTTTTTCATCGTCCATGGTTGCCGCCGCTTTGCTGTGCGCCACGCACGCCTTCGCCCAGACCTATCCGTCCAAACCCATACGCATGGTCATCACGTACACGCCCGGCGGCAATACCGACTTGGTCGGGCGCGCGGTGGCGCAGAAGCTGGGCGAGTCTCTCGGCCAGCAGGTCGTCGTCGATAACCGCGGCGGGGGCGGCGGTGTGCTCGGCACGCTGATCGCCGCACAGGCGGCGGCAGACGGTTACACCATCATGCTCGGCACGTCGGCGGGCATGGTGATCCATCCGCTGCTGTCGGCCAGGCTGCCCTACGACGCGGTGCGCGATTTCGTGCCGGTGAGCATGGTCGTGATCATCCCGCAGTTGCTGGTGACCCATCCGCAGCTGCCCGTGAAGAACGTCCGGGAACTCATCGCACTCGCGAAAGCCAAGCCGGGTTACCTCAATGCGGGCTCGAGCGGCGTCGGCACGCCGAACCATCTGGGCACCGAATTGTTGAAGGCGCTCGCTGGGGTGAACATCGTGCACGTGCCGTACAAAGGCGGTGCGCCGGCGCTGACCGATCTGATCGGCGGCCAGATACACATGGCGTTCAGCAGCGTTCCCGCGGTGCTCCCCCACATAAAAGCCGGCCGCCTGAACGCGCTGGGAGTCGGCAGCGCCAAACGCTCACCCGCGTTACCCAGCATCCCGACCATCGCCGAAGCCGGCGTGCCGGGTTACGAATACACGACCTGGTACGGCATCTTCGCGCCGGCGCGCACGCCCGCGCCGATTGTTGCCCGGCTGAATCAAGAGATTGTGAAAATACTCGTCACGCCGGAGTTGAACGAACGCTTCGTCAGCCAGGGGGCCGATCCCGCGCCCAGCACGTCCGACGAGCTGCGCAACTACATGACCGCGGAATCCGCGCGCTGGGCGACGACCATCAAGACCGCGGGGATACGCATAGAGTAACGCTCACGCCGGCTTGGCGCCTGTATCGAGCAACGCCTGCTTCACCAGTGACGGCAGCATCGGCTGCTGGCGAACCCGCACGCCGGTCAACTGGAACACGGCATTGGCGATCGCGGACGGCACCACCGGCGTGGCCATCTGCCCGGCCCCCGTCGGGCGATTCTGCGTCTGGATGAGCTTGATGTGTATCGCGGGCAGGTCGCGCATGCGCGGGACTTGATAGTCGTAAAAGTTCGACTGTTGCACCGCGCCGTTCTCGATCGTGATGCGCTCGGTGAGCGCGAGACCAAGCCCGTAAACGATCGAGCTCTCGGTCTGCGCGATCACGTTGTCCGGCTGCACGGCAACGCCGGCATCGATGGTGCACCAGAAATTGTGCACCTTGATCGAACCGGTTTGCCGGTTGACCGAGACTTCGGCGACCCCGGCAACCTGCGTGCCGGAATAGTCGAGATAAGCCAGGCCGAGGCCCCGTCCGGGGCGCTTGCGGCCCCAGTCGGCCATTCGCGCAGCTTCCTCGACCACGTGCCGGGCGCGCGGCGAATTCTTCAGTAATTGCAGCCGGAACTGCACCGGGTCCTGGCCGAGCCTGACCGCCAGTTCATCGATGAAAACCTCGGTCGCAAAACTGTTCTGCCCCACGCCTATGGCGCGCAACGGAGCAGTGCGCATGCCGGTATCCTCCTGCAGCCCTTCGCTGATGCGGTCCGGGATGTCATAGGTCGGCAGTTCGGTTCCGCGCATGGCGATGTTGTCGCGGCCCTTGGACGCCTTGTAGCGGACCGGGTCCATGAACGCGAGCACGCGGTCGCACACCACGCGGTGATGCCAGGAGATGATCTTCCCGGATGCGTCCAGCCCGGCACGGATGCGATTGACATAGAGCGGCCGGAAACGCCCGGCATGCACATCGTCCTCGCGCGTCCATATCACCTTCACCGGGCGTCCTGCCGCCCTCGACATCAGCACGGAATCGACGATGAACTCGACGTCGCGGTTACCGCGGCGCCCGAAACCGCCGCCCAGCAGCATGCCGTTGAACGTGACGCGGTTTTCAGGAATGCCCAGCGCGTTGGCGACCGCGGTGACGGCAACAGTCTGGCTTTGGGTGCCGCACCAGATTTCCACCGCATCGCCCGCGGCAGACACCGCCGCCACGGAATTAAGCGGTTCCATCTGGGCATGGTAGGCATAGTCGGCGCGGTATTCGCCTTCGAACACAGTCACCGCCTTATTCATGGTTCCCTGGGGGTCACCCTTCGTTTCCCACACTACGCCCTTGCGCTGTGGATCACGCGCGGCCGCCGCGAACATCTCGTAGCCTTTCTCAGTGGAGTAACCCCAGCCCCTGGCCTGCCGGCTCCAGCCGACCTTGAGCGCGTCCTTGGCCTTGAACGCTGCCCATGCGGTGTTGGCCAGCACGCCCACACCGTACTTCAGCGGCACAATCTTGATCACGCCCTCGATGGCGCGCGCCGCGGTGTCATCGATCTTTTCCGGCGCCGCACCTTCCATGGGTTCGCGCAGGATAGCGCCGTAGATCATGCCTGGCACCTGCACATCGATGCTGTACTGGGCCGAGCCGTTGACCTTCGACGGCACATCCACCCGCTGCACGTCCTTGCCGATGAGGCGGAACTGCGCCTTGCTCAGAGGCTCCAGCTCCACCGCCGGAGCCTCTGCCGGAATTTTTGCGAATGCCGCGATTTCGCCGTAGCTGAGCCGCCGCCCGGACTTCGCATGCGCCACCACGCCAGGCTCGGTCGCGAGCTCGGAGATCGGGACGCCCCAATGGCGTGCGGCATTCTCGAGGAGCACGTAACGCACCTGGGCGCCGAACTGCCGCAGTGGCGTGAAATAGCCTGTCACCGTCGCGCTGCCCGCGGTGTACATCAGGCCGCCAAACTGCGGATTGCCGTAGACTTTATCGTTGGGCGGCGCCGCCACGATCCTGACCTTGGACCAGTCCGCGTCCATCTCGTCAGCCACGATCACCGGCAGCGCGGTAAGCGACCCCTGCCCCATCTCGCACGCCGGCGACATGATGGCAACAGTGCCATCCGTGTAAAGGGTCACCCACGCATTCACCACCGCCTGCGTCGCAGCGGCGGCCTGCGCTTCACCACCTAAGAATTTGAAAACAGGCGGGACACCGAATGCTACGCCGAACGTGAGTCCGGTTGCGCCCACCATGAAGCGGCGCCGGCTCATCACGACCTGTCCATCCTTTAATTGCGCAATATGAGTCATGGCCGCCGCCTCCGTTACCGAATTGATGTTTTGGCGCACCTCGTGTCGGCGGCCGGTGGCACTCGCTTTGCTGTCGATCCCCCTGCGGGGGCCCCTCGCCAGGTAGCTCATGCCAGCCCCTCCTTCACGGCGCGCTCGATGGCGCGGACAATTCTGGGGTAAGTTCCGCACCGGCAGATATTCGTGCTCATATGCTCGACGATCTCTGCACGCGTCGGTTGCGGATTGTTCTTCAGCAAATCCGCCGCGCGCATGATCTGCCCCGATTGGCAGTAGCCGCATTGCGGAACCTGCTCGGCAATCCAGGCTTTTTGCAGTTTGTGGCTGCTGTCGGGCGACAATCCCTCGATCGTCGTGATGCTGCGTCCGCCCATCTGGTTGATCGGCAAGAGGCACGAGAACACCGATTGGCCGTCGACATGCACCATGCACGCGCCGCACTGCCCCGCGCCGCAGCCGAATTTGGTGCCGGTAAGTTTGAGGTTTTCGCGTAGTACCCACAACAATGGTGTATCGGGCAACGCGGTTACGGTTTGCCGCTTGCCATTGACGGTCAGCGACGTGGTGGTCATCTGGGACATGGTCCCCTCCTTTTCCTGTTCAGCAAGAAACCTTCACTCGCGCTGAGACTGCGCCGGAACTGCCATCGAAACTTATTGGTTGTTTTGTCGCCCGATCCGTATCGCCTATTCTATGCCTACTTCAGCCGCCGCGGAACAACCTGCCCACGCCAAGCACAACGATTAAAAACGCCCGTCGCGTTGAGCGGCGCAGCGCGTCCGCTCCGACGCGGCGACGTAAGCCGGCACGACAGTGTCCGGTCTTACGGTCTATTCGATCACCTTGCCGGCGCGCAGCAGAATCGAGTTGGGAATCTTGATCCCGAGCGCCTTGGCGGTTTTGAGGTTGATCACCAGCTCGAACCTGGTTGGTTGCTCGATCGGCAGGTCT
>JANNPG010000533.1:0-1657 GCA_031399805.1 Betaproteobacteria bacterium
TGAAACCCACGATCAGGCTGTTGTAGAACGACTCGCGCATCAACGTAAGCTGAAAGAACGAAAAGAAATGCGACAGCGTCAGCGAGCCGTCGCTGTTGGTGAAGGCCACGTACGTCACGGTGATGACCGGGATCACCAAAAATAGCAGCAGGAAGATGGCGATTGCGAGCGCAATCGCGGCATGGGCGGGCGTGATGCGGTTCGTCATTGCCGGGTTAACCCGTTATGAGTGCTGCTTGCTTTGGCACGATCAAGCTCTAAGTCAGGCGAGTGTAAATCCATCGAGCGAAATATCGGGTTCGCGTCCCGAGGCAAGATCGGCCATGATTTTGCCGCAGCCGCACGCCAGCGTGAAGCCGAGCGCGCCATGGCCGACGTTGAGCAACAGGTTGGAATAGCGTGTGCGGCCGATGACCGGCGTGCCCTTGGCGGTCGCGGGGCGCAGCCCGCACCACGGCTTGAGGCGGCTGAAATCGGCGCTGCCGGGAAAGGTCGCCCTGACCTGTCTCGCCAGCACATCGATGCGCGCCGGATCGAGGTCGGCGCGGTAGTTGGTGATGTCGGCCATGCCCGCGACGCGCAGTTCTTCGCCGAGCCGCGCGTAAACAACTTTGCGCTTGTGGTCGGTGATGCTGACGACGGGTGCTGCGTTCGCACGCGTAATCGGCAGCGTCAGGCTGTAGCCTTTCAACGGATAAACCGGTGCGTCGATGCCGATCGGCCGCAGCAGGAATACGCTCTGCGCGCCGAGTGTGATGACAAATAAGTCCGCTTCAATGTCATGCCGGTCAGTATGCGCCGCGCTGATACGGCGGGCGTCGTGCGCGAAACCGGTGACCTGCGTATTGAATTCAAAGCGGACCGGACGCGCGCCGCCGCGCAGGACGCGTTCGAGGCTGGTGCAAAACCGGTAACAGTCGCCGGCGTCCTCGCTCGGCGTGTATATGCCGCCGGCGATTTCGGGCGCAATGTGCGCGAGCGCAGGTTCGAGCGCGACGCAGCCGTCGCGGTCGAGCGCCTCTTGTTCGCAGCCCAGCGATTTCTGATAATCCAGCGTCGCCAGCGCGCCACGGAATGAGGCTGGATCGGAATAGAACACGAGTTTGCCGTTGCGCACGTAGTCGAAGTCGAGCGTCTCTTTTGCCACCATGTCGTGCATCAGCGCACGGCTGTAAAACGCCAGCCGCAACAGGCGCGAGGTCGTGATTTCGCTTTGAGCCGCTGTGCACGCGAGCACGAACTGCAGGCAAAAGCGCCATTGATAATAGTCCAGGCGCGGCGAAAACCGCAGCGGCGCATCGCGCCTGAGGAGCCACGGCGGAACTTTCGGCAGCACGCCGGGGCCGGCGAGCGGCGCCACATAACTGTAGGAAAGCTGGCCGCCGTTCGCGTAGCTCGTTTCCAGCCCGACGCCGGCATTGCGCTCGACGACCATGACCTCATGACCCTCGCGCGCAAGAAAGTACGCCGAGGTCATGCCGGCGACCCCGGCGCCCAGCACGCAGACTTTCACGTATATCTACCGTCTGCGCGGGACGCTTACTTCGCCAGTGCCGCGGTGCCGCAGTGATTTTGTTGGTATAAGCGATCCGGATTACTCGGGCAAAGTCGCACGCAATGTGGATCGTGAAAGGTGGGGGTGGCGCGGTCGAAACCC
>JANNPG010000537.1:0-4799 GCA_031399805.1 Betaproteobacteria bacterium
TAATCCTGAAAGCTGCCCGTGAGGAGTTGCGCGGTGGCGGCATCGTAGATTGCGTGTTCGCCGAAGACCTGCCCCGCGCCCTGCACGACACCGCCGTGCACCTGGCCTTCGACCAGTACCGGATTGATGACGTTGCCCAGATCGTCGACCGCCGTGTAGCGCGCAATCGAGGCGCTTCCCGTCTCGGGATCGATCTCGACTTCGGCGACATGACAACCATTCGGATAGGTCGCGCCGAAGCTGCCTTCAGCGACGGTGTTGAACGGATGCGGTACGGTGCCAGCCAGTGTGCGCGCAAGCTCGACGAAGCCAAGATAGCGATCGCCGACGTAAAATTTTCCTTCGGCGTAGCGCAATTCATTCTCCGCAACTTTCAGTTTCGCCGCCGCGTGGGGACGCGCGAGTTCGATGAGCTTTTCGCCGAGCACGCGAAACGCACTGCCGGTGCCGAGCGCGCCGCGCGAGCCGCCGGTGCCGCTGCCCATGAGTTCCGCCTCCGGCGGCCATGGATAAAAGCGGATCTGCGCCGCATCGATGCCGAGCGCTGCGGCCACGATCTGCGGAAACACGGTCTCATGCCCCTGGCCCGACGACTGCGTGACGGCGAACAAGAGCATGCCGCCATCACCGTCAAATTCGACGGCGACCTGGTCTTTGGGCGCGCTGCCACCGCCGCCCGCTTCGAGATAAGTCGCGATGCCGATGCCGCGCAGTTTTCCCGCATGCTCGCTGGCCGCGCGGCGTGCGGCGAAACCGGACCAGTCGGCATGCTTCAACGCGTCTTCCATCACCGCCGCAAAATCGCCGGAGTCGTACACGGTGCCGTTCGGCGTCTTGTAGGGCATCGCGGCGCGCGGAATAAAGTTCTTGCGGCGCAGATCGAGCGCGTCGAACCCGTGCTCGTGCGCCGTGTAGTCGACCAGCCGTTCGATGGCATAAGCGATGTCGGGGCGCCCGGCGCCGCGGTAGGCGGATACCGGTGTGGCGTTGGTGTAGGCAAGCCGCGCGCGCGCATACATGGCGGGAATGCGGTACACGCCACCCATGGTTATCGTCAGGTTGCGCGTCGCAATGAAGGGCCCGAAGGCGGCGGCATAAGCGCCGAGATCGGCGCGGTCGTCGAAGCGGATGGCAAGCATGTTGCCGTCGGCGTCGAGCGCGAGTTCGCCGGTGAGCGACAGCGCGCGCCCCTGATAGTCACTCATGAACATCTCGCCGCGCGTGCCGACCCATTTCACCGGCCGCGCGAGTGTCTTCGCGGCGAGCATGACGGCGAAGTACTCGGGATAGGCGGCACCCCGCACGCCGAAACTGCCGCCGACATCCTGCGTGACAATATCCAGCTTGCCCTTGTCGAGACCGGTCACGGCGGCGAGCTGCCCGCGCATGCCGCCGATGCCTTGCAGCGGCAGATGCAATGTGTATTTCCCGCTCGCCGCGTCGAAGGCCGCGAGGCACGCGCGCGGCTCCAACGGATTGCCGACCAGACGCTGGCTTTCGACGGTGAGCTTGCTCACGTATTTCGCGCGCGCGAACGCCGCGGCGGTGGCCTGCTCGTCGCCGGACTCGTACTCGAAGGCCAGATTGCCTGGCACGTCGGTGTGTAGCTGTACCGCATCCGCGGCGACCGCGGCATCGAAAGTCGCAGCGGCAGGCAGGTCCCGGTATTCGATGTCTATGAGATCGCGCGCGTCTTCCGCGATCGCCGCGGATTCGGCCACGATCATCGCCACCGCCTCGCCCACGAAGCGCACGCGGCCCTGCGCCAGCACCGGATGCAGGGGCTTCAACATCTGTTGGCCGCCCTTGCCGGTGAAGTTGACGACGTTGGGCAGCGACTTGAACCCCGCCGCGCGCGCGTCCTCGCCGGTGAACACCGCCGCAACTCCGGGGTGCGCCCGCGCGCGCGTCGTATCGAGCGCGGCGATCCCGGCGTGCGCGCGGTCGGCGCGCAGAAAAATCGCGTGCAACTGGGCGGGCACGTTCCAGTCGGCGGTGTAACGGCCCTGACCGGTGGTCAATCGATGATCTTCGCGGCGTGACATGGCGGTGGGTATCCTGATTCGCAGGTTCGTAGTATGCGGGAAGTTAATTTTGATGCAAGCACCTGTTATGCCTGCGCGCATGATTCGCGCTGCGCAACACACGCCCAAGGTTCACTGGCATCACCGGCGTTGACGCAGATCAACCCCCGCGCCGCGCAACGGGGAAATAATGGCATGAATATCGGCGCGGCCGCCCGCCGGGCGATCCGTTGCGGGAAGGAGACTCATATGAACGATCCGGTCACCCTGTGGCATGGCGAGCACATGCGGTTTACCCGGCTGCTCGATTTCCTCGAACGCGAGATGGCGGTCTTCCACGCCGGCCAGCACCCGAACTATGAGTTGATGCGTGATGCCGTGTATTACCTCCACCATTTCGCCGACCGCTTCCATCATCCGCGCGAAGACGTCGCGTTTGCCCGCTTGTCCGCCCGCGATCCCTCCGTGCAACTGGCGATCAACCGGCTGCTGCAGGAGCATCGCGTTATCAGCGTGGCCGGGGATGCGCTGCTCGCTCACCTCGAAAACATACTCAAAGACGCCGTCATCGAGCGCGCGACGGTGGAAGCGGCGGCAGCCACGTACCTGATGTATTACCGCCACCACCTCGCCACGGAAGAGACCCACATCCTGCCGCTCGCGGCGCAACTCCTGACGCCGGAGGACTGGGCGGCCGTCGCGGCGGCGGTCCCCGCCGGGCCCGATCCGCTGTTCGGCGACGATATCGCCGCGCGCTACCGCGACCTGCGTCTGCAGATCGCGCGCGAGGAATGAATGCATACGGGCGCGCTGCGCCGCGCATCGTTCACACCTCCTACTCCGCGCGCATGCCCGCGTCCTTGGCGACTTTGGCCCATTTTGCCATGTCGAGCGGAATCATTTTGCGCATTTCCGCCGGCGTCCTGATCTCCACTTCGGCGCCTTCGTTCGTGAAGCGTTTCTGCGTTTCCGGCGACCGCAGGTACGTTGCAACGTCGGCGTTGAGCTTCGCGATGATGCCGGCGGGCGTTCCTGCGGGCACCGCGAGCGCCCACCAGTTGCTGGCTTCATACCCCGGCACGCCGGCCTCCGCTATGGTCGGCAAATCGGGCAGGGTCGCCGCGCGCGCGACGATCTCGGTGCCGATGATGCCCTCCGCGCCCGGGCGGTTGTCGACCACCACCTGGCGGCCGAGACTCTGCGTAAGGTGATTCGCGACGTTGCGCGCCATGATGTCGTTGCTGCCGCCGGCGGCCTGCGGCACCAGCAGGCGTACCGGGCGCACCGGATAAGCGGGCTCCGCGGCGTACCCGCCGGCGGCCATGAATAACGCAAATACGCTCAACGCGTGGATAGACTTCATGCACCCTCCCCCAAGGTCATCCGGCTTCGCGGCCATGATAGCGCGAGTCGCACATTCAGGGCAGCCGCAGTTTATAATCGTCGCGACAGAATACGCGGCCAGGTATTTCCGCGTGGCCGTCCCCATCCATCACACCACTCAGGAGTTCAGCATGCTTACGCTTTATTTCAGCCCCGGCGCGTGTTCCACGGCTTCGCACATGGCGATCGAAGAAACCGGCGCCCCCTACGTCGAGAAACCCACGCTCTTGCCCAAAGGCGAGCACAAGACCGAGGCCTACCTCAAGATCAACCCGCGCGGCAAAGTGCCGGCATTGAGCGTTGACGGCGAGGTCATCACCGAGAACACGGCCATCCTCACTTACCTTGCGAAGCAATTCCCGGCGAAGAATCTGATGCCAAAGGATTCGATCGAAGAAGCGCGGTGCATTTCGACGATGGCGTGGTTCTCGAATATCGTGCACCCATCGTATACGCACTACATGCGGCCGGAGCGTTTCACGCCGGACGCCGCCGCGCAGGCGGGCGTGAAAGACACGGGCCTAAAAACCTTCTGGACGCACTGCCAGGAAATCGATTCCCTGCTCGCGGGCAAAGACTGGATCATGGGCAGCGAGTTCTCGGTTGCCGATTGCTACGCACTGGTGTTTTACGGGTGGGGCCTGCGCGCCCAATTGCCCATGCAGGAACTTGCCGCCTACACGGCCTTCAAGGAGCGCATGCTGAAGCGCCCTGCGGTGAGGAAGGTGCTCGAAAGCGAACAAAGCGTGCTGGTGAAATAGCCGACAGTCAGAACAATGCCGTCGCGTTAACTTTCACATATTACCATGGTAATGTAAGAGCCTGTCTCATCAATATCCGCGTGTGCGACGGAAGTCATTTTCGCCCGGTTATGAGAACGACTGCAGCTCTAGCATGCCACTCGCACATTCCAAACTGACCGCCTAAGGCCAGATTTCCGTGCCCTCAGAAATTCGCAAGAAACTCGGGGTCGGGCCCGGCTCCGTCCTCGAATGGGACGAGAAGAACGATCAGATTATTGTCCGGAAAGCGGGCCGGCACACCTCGGCGGATGTGCACGAAGCGCTGTTTCCCGACGGTAACCCCAAGCGGAAAACATCCACAAGTGTGAAGGAGGGCATCAGAAAACACATTCGGCAGAAGCATGCGCGCCGTTGATACCAATCTGCTGGTTCGACTGGTCGTGCGTGACGATGCAGATCAGGTAAATGCTGCGGAGTCGTTTATCGCAAAAGGGGCGTGGGTGTCTCACCTAGTACTTGCAGAGACGCTTTGGGTCCTCGACGCGGTTTACAATCGCTCACCCGCGCAGATCGCAAACGCGGTCGACCGCATGCTGAACCACCAGGAATTGACGCTCCAGGATGCGGATGTCGTCGCGCTGGCGTTGGC
>JANNPG010000559.1:0-4487 GCA_031399805.1 Betaproteobacteria bacterium
CCGGTGATCTCGCCGTACGTGAAGGCAGGCAAGGTCAGGGCGCTCGCGATGGCAAGCCTGCAACGCTCGACGTATTTCCCCGACGTGCCGACGACGAAGGAGGCGGGCTACCCCAACGTCGAGCTGCAAAACTATTACTCCTTGTTGTTGCCCGCCAAGACGCCGCGCGAAATCGTCGACAAGCTGCATGACGCCGTGGTGAAGACGATCAATACGCCCGGCGTGCGTGAAAAACTCATCAGCTCCGGCGCCGATCCGCTCACCATGACGCCCGATGAGTTCGGCCGCTTCATCCGCGCGGACATCGAAAAGTGGGACCGGGTGGTGAAGGCTGCCGGCGTCAAGATCGAATAAGTTAAAAAATCTTTCACCGCGAAGGACGCGAAGGAAAACAAAAAAGAAAGGAAACGCGTCAAGCACAACTTTTCGTAAGATAGTTATTGTTTTTGTGTCCCAATCAACTAAGCAAACAAACTCTCAAGATCATTTTGCGATTGCATCTTCCGCGCCTTCTCGCGCGTGGCGGGGTCGTTCATATCCGCAGTTTGAAGTTGCTGGCCTTTTTTGCGCCCGATGATTAAGCGCCCAAAGTCCATACCATGCTTATCGGCAAAGATGGCCAAGCCTTTCGCTTTGGCCCACGTATCCTCACGACTGTCATCGTGCGGTTCGATGATATCGACATCGTAGCCTTTATCTTTCTTGCGAACGATGATGAAATCCGGGTAGAACGGTTTAGCGCCACGTAGCTCATACGGAATACACAGTGCCCAATCCCGCCGAGGTAAGTTCCGCAGCCAACCAACGAATCCTTTTTCCTGCATCGCACGTTCCAGGAACGGCTTTTCCCACCCGTTCAATTCTGCGCGAAATTCGCCTTCGGCGTTGCAATAGAGGGGATCCTTCCAAGCGTCGCCCTCGGGCTTCTCCACAATCTGATCGGGGAACTCCCAAGTTTGCTGGGCAGGTTTGCCGCTTGCTTGAATCAATGCGTGGAAGCGCGTCTTGTCCGCAGCGGGCAGCTCCTGAATGGCGGCTTTGTGTTCTTTCCAAAGCATGTCGACCTGTTTAATCGCCAGCTTCTCCAGCACCGCCAGTGTGGCTGGTTTTCGCATCACCACGAACAGTTCCAGCTTTGCCTCGTTTGGCTTCGCGTGGTCGTGATATCGCGTCCAGTAGGTTCGGTGCGGGCCCTCGCCAGCAGCCAGCATTCGACCAGAGACATCGAACAACTGGTCAATGTTCTCTTCAGATAAAGTCATGCGTCCTTTGCGACCTTGGCGGTTCAAGAACTAGTCTGCGAGCGGAAACCGCAATTCGAAAACCACCCCGGTGCCGTCCGCGCGGTCTTCCGCCGTCGCGCTGCCGCCGTGGAATTCCGCGATCTGGCGCACGATATAGAGGCCCAACCCGAGATGCGGCTCGCGGGTGGTGCGTTCCCTGCGCACGGACACCATTGATTCGAACAGCCGCTCCTTCATCTCCGCAGGCAGTAGCGGGCCCGTGTTGCTGAAATGCAGCACCGCGGTGTTGTCGTTGCGTTCAAGACTGACCTCGACCGGATCGTCTGACGCGAAATCGACCGCATTGGCCGCCAGCTTGTCGAGCATCTGCGCGAAGAGATCGGGCGCGCCGCTGAGCAGCAGCGGCTGGTCGGTGCGGGTCAGCGCGAATCGCCGCGCGGGGTAGGCCGCGGCGTAGCCGGCGACGCAGCCGGCCAGCACTTTGTTCGCCTCGAATGATTCGCGTTCGCCGCCGCGCACGGTTTGTTCAAGCCGTGTGGCTTCGCTCATGCGCGTGAGTATCGTTTCGAGCCGGTTCAGGCCGTCTTCCGCGCGCGCGAGGTAGACGGCGGATTCGGGCGCGACCACCTGCAGCTTCATGTTGTCGAGCGACGAACGTACCACCGCGATCGGCGTGCGCAGTTCGTGCGTCAGCCGACCCGCCAGATTCTCGAGATACGCGTTGTAGCGGGCAAGCCGTTCGAGCACGGTCGAAAAGCCGCGCGACAGATCGCCGATTTCGTCGCGCGCGTGTTCGCCGGCAACGAGGCCGCGCACCCGCCCCTGCGAATCGATCGCATTGTCGGCTTCGTCGCGCAGTTTTCTCAACCGCGTGGACAGGCTGGAGGCAAAGAAGAACAGCGTCAGGGCGCCGACGCCGAACGCAATCAACGTGACGGCGACCAGTTGTTCGAGCGCGCGGTTGCTGAGAGACACGATGGCCTGGGTCGTTTCCTCGACGATCACCGCGCCGACCACGCTGTCGCCCACCCACACCGGATTTAACGCGGTGAGTATCGCGGTGCGGCCGTCCGGCGATTTTCTCCAGCGCCACGACGGCGTGCCGTCGAGCGCGCGTTCGATTTCGCGGCCGCCGAACACGACGTCATCCGGTATTACTTCTTCGGCGGCCGGCGCCAGCGGGTTTTGCACGCGCTCGAACACGAACTGCAGGACCACACGCACGCCGCGTTCGAGCGGACCGAACGCGAGGTCCTTGTTGAGCGCCACGGGCACCGGGTCAAAATTGCCCGCGGTGGCGACCAGCCGCAGCCGGCTGTCGATGACCCAGATGCGCGACCCGGGGCGCGCGAGCGCGGTGACCAGCAACTGGATCTGCTCCGATACCGGCCGCGGAGCGGCGGCGGAACCTTCCGCAACGGTCGGCGCGCGCAATTCAATGAGGCGCGGACGATCCTGCAGCGCGGTGGCAACCGCGCGCGCACTCGCGACGACGGCTTGCACCTGGTTTTCACGCAAGAGGCTCTCCATCGTTTTTACGTAGGTATAGCCGACCCATGGAATCACCAGCAACACCAGGGCAACGATGGCGAGCTTGGCGCGGATGCTCAGCGTAAAACCGGGATTGCCGTTAGTGCTCATCAGCGGCTCCAAACTGTTTTTGAGACCGCTTCTAGTCCGCCGCCTTCCAGCGGTAGCCCATGCCGTATACGGTATCCACGCAGTCGAACTTCGCATCGACGGCGCCGAACTTGTGGCGGATGCGCTTGATGTGCGAGGTAATGGTGCTGTCGTCGACGACGATATGCGCGTCGCCCATCAACTGGTCACGGTTCTTGACGTGGCCGGGGAATTTCGCCAGCGCATGCACGAGCCAGAACTCGGTAAGGGTGAGGTCCACTGCGGTGCCGCGCCATGATACGGTGAAGCGATTCAGGTCGAGCGTCAGTAGTCCGCGCTCGATGGTACTGTCGGTCGGCGCCGGTTCGCGCAGGAGTTCGGCACGGCGAAAGAGCGCGCTCACGCGTGCAAGGAGGTGCGGCAGGCTCACGTTTTTCGTCACGTAATCGTCGGCGCCCATGCGCAATCCCGACACCATGTCGAAATCGCTGTCGCGCGCGGTCAAAAAAATCACCGGTAGCGTCGCCGACAGCGCGCGTAATTCCTGGCATAACTTAAAGCCGCCATCGACTTCGTCGCCCAGCCCGATGTCGAGCAGCACGAGGTCCGGCAGGCGCGAGCGCAGGGCGGCCAGCGCCACGCCGCGATCAACGTAAGCGGTCACCTCGTAGCCGTGCTTCTGCAGGACATCGGCATAGTTCGCGCGGATGACCGGGTCGTCTTCAACAATGGCAATGCGTCGACGCATGGCGGATTCCGTGTAGGGGTAGGGCGACTATACCGCAAGGATTGAGCGCCGCAAGGGCGGTCCGGCGGTTGCCATATTGTTGCCACAATTGATCGCCACATTGCCAGCGGCGGCACGCTTGCGCGCCAGTTTTCGGGGCTTAAATGCTTACGTCCCCGCCACGCTTTGGCGGCAACCAGGAGAGACAAATGGAAACTCAAAAACCGGCAATGGCGGCTACCACCACGGGCATCGCGATCGAGATGCTGGCGCTCGCGCTGCACGCATTGGTGTCTGGCGTGGCGGTGGCGCTAGTCGCCGGTTCGCTGGTCGTCGCGTTGACGATCATCGCGGCGTGAAGGCCGATACCGGGCGCTGCGGGCCGGTGGCTGGGGTTAACGCAAGAATTCATTGCGACGTGGCGGCAGGTTCGCCAGTCCCCAGTTTCTGGCCCACAGCGCCTGGTTAAAGCTGGGCGCGCTCAAAAACCAAGTGCAACATTTCTCGGAGAGAATGTTGCATGGGTAAAAACTACAGACAGTTGAGTATTGAAGAACGAACGATGATCCAGACCCAGCTGCAGATGGGAATCAAACCGGCGGCGATTGCGGTGGGTTTGAATCGTTCGGCATCGACGCTTTCGCGCGAACTCAGCCGGAACGGCTGGGTTCGCGCGAAAGACTGCCGCAGCCCTGGACGCCCCCGGATGGCGGGCGGCTACCGGGCTGTCGCTGCCCAAGAGCGCGCCAATATTTGCACGGTTACGCCACACGTTGAGCGTCGCCTGCGACCGCAAGCCCCCTTGTGGGGTCGTGTGGTGCGATACCTGAAGAAGGGCTACTCGCCCGAACAGATTGCCGGCACACTGGCGCTGGTGCACACGGACACGCCTTCCT
>JANNPG010000634.1:0-4729 GCA_031399805.1 Betaproteobacteria bacterium
GCCGACGGGGTCGGCCGACGACGCCATGACGATGGGGATGGTGCTGGTCGCGCGCTTGGCGGCAGCGGCGACAATGCTGGTCTGCGTCACGATGACGTCCACCTTGAGCCGCACCAATTCCGCGGCGAGTTCCGGCAGGCGCTCTTCCTTCCCGGCGCCCCAACGGTAATCGATCGCGAGGTTGCTTCCTTCGACGTATCCCAGTGTCCGGAGTTGCGCGCGGAAGGCGTCGACCATTTCGTCCGAGCCGGACGTGAGCGCGAGGAGACCGATCCGCCAGACTTTGCTCTGCTGTTGAGCGAATAAGCCCAGCGGCGCAGCGACAGACCCCGCGCCAAGCGCAATGACCAGTTTGCGGCGTTTATTCGTTTGCCTCTCCCTTAGCGACTATTATGCCCAAACATTCCAAGCACAGTAGGTCGGGGAGTTTTGGCCGGCAGCCGGATGCAGAGTGACGATTAATCGGCTAAACGAAACGTAACAGTGAGCGTCAGGATTTGGCCGACACCGGCCTTTCGGGAACGCGGCGCCTCCGTTTGCGAGACACGGGGGCCTATGGATAACTCACAGCGGGACAACCCGCGCGCTTTTCACCCTTCACCCTTCACGTCTCACGGGTCTTATGCGGGCAGTTCGGCTTCGTGCAATCCGCGTAAAGATGCAGCGAATGTTCGTGGATCGTGAAGCCTCGCTCTTTGGCGACCGCGATCTGACGTTTTTCGATGGCTTCGTCGTAGAATTCTTCGACGCGTCCGCACTGGATGCAAACCAGATGGTCGTGATGGCCGCCCCGATTGAGTTCGAATACGGCCTTGCCGCTTTCGAAGTGATGGCGCACCAGCAGGCCCGCCTGCTCGAACTGCGTTAATACGCGGTAGACCGTCGCGAGCCCCGTGTCCGTGCCTTCCTTCAACAGGATTTTATAGACATCCTCCGCCGTCAGATGCCGCACGTCGCTTTTCTCGAACAATTCGAGGATGCGCAGCCGCGGCAGCGTGGCCTTGAGGCCGATGGTCTTGAGGTCGGTCGGGGAACTCACGCGTGCGCCTGACGTCAGAAGTTGACTACGTTATGATACCGGCTTTTTAACGAACATTGCGCGTTAAGCGTGCAACGGCCACTCGGCCAGGAATCGAGTCGATGCGCATAATCATTACCTTACTGGCGGCGCTGGCGATCGCGGGATGCAAGCAGAATCTCGAGTTGCCTGCGATCATTTCGCCGTACAGGATCGACATTCAGCAGGGCAACGTGGTTACGCAGGAGATGGTCGGCAAGTTGAAGGCCGGCTTGACGCGTTCGCAAGTGCGCTTCGTGCTCGGCTCGCCGCTCGTAACCGACATGTTTCACAGCGATCGCTGGGATTACATTTATCTCATGCAGCGGCAGGGCAGGCCCGACGAGCGGCGCCGGCTGACGGTGATATTCGACGGCGACAAACTTTTGCGCCTCGAAGGCGATGTCGTATTGACCGACAAGGCGCTGGAACCGGAAGCGCCCGCGCCGAAACCGCCGTCGGCAGCAGCGCCCGCGATCAAACCCGCAGCCGTCAAGCCGGCGGTTGCGCCACCGGCGCCAAAGCCGGAAGTGGCGAAGCCCGCGGAAAAAGCGCCGGTCGCGAAGCCTGCAACTCCAGCGGCCGACAAAACGGCGGCGCCGAAAACCGTGCCGGCAGCCGACGCTGCGGCATCCACGCCGCCTGCGGATGCGGCCAAGCGTGCTGCGGCGAAGGACGAGGCGGCCAAGAGTGATGCAAAAACCGACGCAGCGGCTGCGGCAAAGACTGACGCGGCCACTGCCGACGACAAGAAGGATGCGCCCAAGCGCGGGATATTCGGCAGGATGCTCGACAAAATCGGTTTCTAATCGAACGGGTTGAACATGGCCAACATGAAAATCGCGGTGGCGGGAAGCGCGGGGCGCATGGGGCGCGCATTGCTCGAAGCAGTCCTCGGCAGCAGCGATCTCACGCTTGCCGCAGCGCTCGAGATCGCGGGCAGCGCGAGTCTCGGCAAGGATGCCGGCGAACTCATCGGGACACCCTGCGCGGTTGCGATCAGTGCCGACATCGACAAAAGCCTGGCGGGATGCGGCGCGCTGATTGATTTCACGCGGCCCGAAGGCACGCTCGCGCATCTCGCGACGTGCCGCAAGCTTGGCGTAAAAATGGTGATCGGCACGACGGGTTTCAGCGACGCGCAAAAAAAGTTCATCGCGGATGCCGCGCGCGATATCGCCATCGTGATGGCGCCAAACATGAGCGTGGGCACCAATCTGGTGTTTAAACTTTCCGACATCGCGGCGCGCGTATTGAGCGAAGGCTACGACGTCGAAATCATCGAAGCGCATCATCGCCACAAGGTCGACGCGCCGTCGGGCACGGCGCTGCATATCGGCGGCATCATCGCCGATGCTCTGGGCAGAAAGCTCGACGAGTGCGCGGTGTACGGGCGCGAGGGCGTGACCGGCGAACGCAAGGCGTCGACCATCGGCTTTGCGACGGTGCGCGGCGGCGACATCGTCGGCGAACATACGGTGATGTTTGCCGGCCCCGGCGAGCGCGTCGAGATCGTCGTGCGCGCCGGCAGCCGCGCAACTTATGCGCAGGGGGCCCTACGCGCCGCGCGTTTCCTCTCCGGCAAGAA
The DNA here is from genome assembly GCA_031399805.1 of Betaproteobacteria bacterium. Taxonomy (GTDB): domain Bacteria; phylum Pseudomonadota; class Gammaproteobacteria; order Burkholderiales; family SG8-41; genus PALSA-1004. The sequence goes on from JANNPG010000634.1 coordinate 2,646, forward strand.
AACTGGCCTATTTGATATGCAGGACGTGTTGGGACTGCGTTAGCGCGGCGCGTTCGTTCAACCGGCGCGGTTTTTTTATTTGGCGCCGCGCGATTTCTCGCGGGGAAGAAGACGGGTCTATTCGACATGCAGGACGTGCTGGGGTTACGTTAAGCGGCGCGTTCGTTCAATCGGCGCCGCGCGTTTTCCGGCAATTAATCAGGACGTTGATTCAATGCTCCGGCATTGAAGGCGACGTGTCTTTGGCGTATAATTCTGGTTCCAAGCGGGATGGGTCATATGACCTGTCCCGCTTTCCGTATCTACTCCCGGGAGTTCGACGTGTCGCATCGTGAACCAGCCATCCTTGTACTCAAAGATGGCACGGTTTTTCGCGGCACGTCGATCGGCGCGACCGGCATGGCGGCGGGCGAGGTCGTGTTCAATACCGCAATGACCGGGTATCAGGAAATCCTCACCGATCCCTCGTACTGCAGTCAGATTGTCACGCTGACCTATCCGCACATCGGCAATACCGGCACCAATCCCGAAGATGTCGAATCGGACCGGGTCTACGCGGCGGGACTGGTGATCCGCGATCTGCCGCTGGTGGCGAGCAACTGGCGCAGCACACAGGACCTCGCGTCGTACCTGCGCGAGCAGCAAGTCGTCGCGATAGCCGACATCGACACGCGCAAGCTGACGCGCCTGTTGCGCGAAAAGGGTGCGCAGGACGGCTGCATCATGGCTGGCCACATCGATGACAAGGCCGCGTTAAAGAGCGCGCGTGAATTTCCCGGTCTGTTCGGCATGGACCTCGCAAAAGTCGTGAGCTGCACGAAGCCGTACGCGTGGACCGAATCGGTCTGGAAGCTCGGTCAGGGCTATGGCCGGCAGGAGCAGTCAAAGTTTCACGTCGTAGCGTACGACTTCGGCATCAAGCGCAATATCCTGCGCATGCTGGCCGCGCGCGGCTGCAAATTGATGGTCGTGCCGGCGCAAACTTCGGCGCGCGATGCGCTCGCGCATCAACCCGACGGCATTTTCCTCTCGAACGGCCCCGGCGATCCGGAACCGTGCGATTACGCGATCCGCGCGATCCGTGAACTCGTCGCCACCGGCATCCCGTTGTTCGGCATTTGCCTTGGCCACCAGTTGCTCGGCTTGGCGTGCGGCGCGAAGACGTTGAAAATGAAATTCGGCCATCACGGCGCCAACCATCCGGTGCAGGATCTGGATACCGGGCGCGTGATGATCACCAGCCAGAATCATGGCTTTGCGGTGGATACAGCGACGCTGCCCCCGAATGTGCGCGTCACGCATAAGTCGCTCTTCGATGGCACATTGCAGGGTTTTGCGCTCACCGACCAGCCCGCGTTCTGCTTCCAGGGTCATCCTGAGGCGAGCCCGGGGCCGCGTGATGTGGGTTATTTGTTTGATCGTTTCGTGAAGCTGATGGTAAAACCAAGGGCTTAACCGCAAAGACGCGAAGGCGCAAAGATGACGCGAAGATTTTTTCCTTTAGGTTTCCTTTGCGCCTCTGCGGTTGATTTAACATGCCTAAAAGAACCGACATCAAAAGCATCCTGATTATCGGCGCCGGCCCGATTGTCATCGGCCAGGCGTGCGAGTTCGATTACTCCGGCGCGCAGGCGTGCAAGGCGCTGCGCGAGGAGGGCTATCGCGTGGTGCTCGTCAACTCGAACCCGGCGACGATCATGACCGACCCCAACATGGCGGATGCGACCTATATCGAGCCCGTCACCTGGCAGATGGTCGAGAAGGTGATCGCAATCGAGCGTCCGGATGCATTGCTGCCGACGATGGGTGGGCAGACCGCGCTCAACCTGGCGCTCGACCTGCACGAATCCGGCGAGCTCTCGCGCTACGGCGTGCAGCTGATTGGCGCGCAGATCGACGCCATCCGCAAGGCCGAGGATCGCAAGTTGTTCAAGGAGGCCATGAACAACTGTGGTCTCAATTCGGCGCGTTCGGGTGTGGCTCATTCGGTGGCCGAAGCGCGCGAGATCGTCAAGGAGACCGGCTATCCAGTGATTCTGCGGCCGAGCTTCACGATGGGCGGCTCGGGCGGGGCCGTCGTCGAC
>JANNPG010000256.1:0-2852 GCA_031399805.1 Betaproteobacteria bacterium
TTTCACGAGGCTTTGCCGCGCCCCGCCCTTCCCGAACCGCAAAACGCGTAGTCCCTGCTCGTCCTCCGTGACGACGATCGTGCCGAAGGTCGAGGGCTTCTCGTACAGCACGGCCGGCTCCGCGCGCGCCAGCGCGACGACGGCCAGCAGTCCGGCATAGAGAAACAAGCGCCGATTCATAACAAGTTTAGCGGTCATGCATTAACTGAACCCAAGGGGTCTGGCCTTTCGCGTGGCGGAAACGCATCGTGTGAACATGCATGATACACGCGCCGCCTAAGCCGCAACCTCTCCCTCCGTCACAAACTGCAAACGCGCGAGGTGGGCGTAAAGGCCGTTGGCGCGCAGCAGCTCTTCGTGCGTGCCGACCGAGTGGATGCGGCCGCGGTCGACGACGATGATGCGGTCGGCGTGGCGCACGGTCGCGAGGCGATGCGCGATGACGAGCGTGGTGCGGCCGGACTCCAATTTCTCCAGCGCCGCCGCGACCTGGCGCTCGCTTTCGGCATCGAGCGAGCTGGTCGCCTCGTCGAGTAAAAGGATCGGGCGGTCGGCGAGCAACGCGCGCGCAATCGAGATGCGCTGACGCTGGCCGCCGGACAATTTCACGCCGCGCTCGCCGAGATCCGTATCAAAACCCTGCGGCAAACGCTCGATGAATTCCATCGCCTGCGCGGCAATGCACGCGTCACGCACCTCAACGTCGCTCGCGTCGGGACGGCCGAAGCGCACGTTCTCGGTGACGCTCGCGGCGAATATCACGGGGTCCTGCGGCACCAGCGCGATGGCGCGGCGCAGGTCATGCGGATCGCAATGCTTGATATCAGCGCCGTCGAGCAAGATGCGGCCCGATACCGGATCGTAGAAACGCAGAATCAGCGCAAACACGGTGGACTTGCCTGCGCCCGACGGGCCGACCAATGCGACGCGTTCGCCCGGACTGATGGTGAACGAGACCGGGCCGAGCGCGGCCGTCTCCGGACGCGTCGGATACGCAAACGTCACTTCGTCGAAACGGATCGCTCCGGTAACGCGCGACGGCAGGCGGATCGCCGGTGGCACGATGGCGAGCGCCGGCGTCACGTCGAGCAATTCCATCAACCGCTCGGTAGCACCTGCCGCGCGCTGTATCTCGCCCCACACTTCCGACACCACGCCGGCGCTCGCGGCAACGATGGCCGCGTAGAACACGAACGCCGAAAGCTCGCCCGCGGTGAGCCGCCCCGCGAACACGTCGTGGCCGCCGATCCACAGGATCACGCCGACAGCGCAGAAGCCGATCAGCATCACCAGTGAGATCAGCCACGCTTTCACGCGGATGCGGTCGACGCCCGCGTCGTGCGCCGCTTCGGTCGCCGCAGCAAACCGTTCGCGCGTGCGCTCTTCGTGGCGGTACGCCTGCACCGTGCGGATTTCGTGCAGCGACTCGTCGATGTGCGCCGACACATCGGCCACGCGGTCCTGATTCACGCGCGAGAGGCGCCGCACGCGCCGCCCCATCAGCAAAATCGGAATCAGCGTCGCCGGCACGCCGAGCACGATGAATGCGGCCAACTTGGCGCTGGTGGCGAACAACATCACGAGCGACCCCGCCATCATCAGCCCGTTGCGCAGAAACATTGAAACGCCGAAACCGATCACCTGCCGCAGTTGCTCGCTGTCGTTGGTCAGGCGTGAGGAAATCTCGCCGGTACGCGATGCATCGAAGAACGCGGGCGACAGTGTGAGCACATGCGCGAAAGCGGCCTGGCGCAAATCCGCGATCACGCGCTCGCTGACGCTCATCATCAGGTAGAAGCGCGTCCACGTCGCGCCCGCCAGCAGCGTGGACACGCCGACGATGGCGGCAAGCGCCACATTGAGCAAATGCGGATCCTGGCTGCCGAACCCGGCGTCGATCACGTGGCGCAGGCCCTGCCCCAGCGCGAGCACGCAACCCGCGGCAGTCAGCAGAGCGGCGAGCGCAATGACGAGACGCCAGCGGTAGGGCTTGAGGAAGCGCCAAAGGCGCGCGAGATTTACGATTTCGCCCGTAGGCGGAGGATTCAAGGATTGTGGCACTGGCACGCCACTATCCTATCATTATGCAATCACGAAGCCCGCTGCGACGGTCAACGCAGCCGCCGCGATCACAGACCGAGTGCGGAGAGCCCCGGATGATCGTCCGGCCGGCGGCCGAGCGGCCAGCGGTATTTGCGGTCCGGTTCCGTGATCGGCAGGTCGTTGATGCTCGCGATGCGCTGTCGCATGAGGCCGAGCTCGTCGAACTCCCAGTTTTCATTGCCGTAGGAACGGAACCAGCTGCCCGAGTCGTCGTGCCACTCGTATGCGAAGCGCACTGCGATGCGCGCTTCATGAAACGCCCACAATTCCTTGATCAGGCGGTAATCGAGCTCGCGCGCCCATTTGCGCTGCAGGAACTGCACGATCGCCGGCCGCCCGGACAGAAACTCGGCGCGGTTGCGCCAAGTGCTGTCGACGGTGTACGCGAGGGACACGCGTTCGGCATCGCGCGTGTTCCATCCGTCCTCGGCCATGCGCACTTTCTGTGCCGCTGTTTCGCGGGTGAACGGCGGCAGGGGCGGGCGACTCGTTGTGTTGGCGGTCATGATGTACTCTCAACCTGAGAAAACATTCAGTCTACAACGAAAAATTTCGCGCCGCTACGCGTGCGGTTACGACGACGTTCCGCGTTGTCCGCCACCTGAAAACTCATTCCCGGCGTGTACTCGATGGGTTGCGTTCCTCAACCCATCCTGCAGTCGTGCGAAAATGCCGCCTATGACGCACGTAATCCCGATGTGGGTCGAACGCATGAAGCCGCGGCAGTGGTACGCAATCTCTGGCGACTG
>JANNPG010000632.1:0-2116 GCA_031399805.1 Betaproteobacteria bacterium
GGCGAACTTGCCGAAAAACTGACCTTCCTGCACAACGCGGTCGGCAGCATTCTTGGTCCCTTCGACAGCTTTCTTGCCATGCGCGGCCTGAAGACCCTGCACCTGCGCATGCAACGGCACTGCGAGAGCGCGCTCGCCATCGCGCAATGGCTGGCCACGCACGCGAAGGCGGAGAAGGTTTTCTACCCGGGGCTGGCATCCCATCCGCAACACGCGCTGGCCAAAGAGCAGATGAACGGATTCGGCGGGATGGTCACCGTCATCCTCAAGGGGGACCTCGAGCAGTCGCGGCGATTTCTGGAAAACGTGAAAATCTTCGTCTGTGCGGAAAGCCTCGGCGGCGTGGAGAGTCTCGCTGAGCACCCCGCAATCATGACGCACGCATCGATACCGCCGCACATCCGCCGTGAACTGGGAATCAGCGACAGCATGGTTCGGTTGTCGGTCGGTGTCGAGGACCTGTCCGATCTGCAGGCGGACATTGAGCAAGCACTGCGTTAGCAACAGTCAAACTCCCCGATTGGCGGGGCTTCTGGCGGTAATTCAGCCTGGGAAGCGCGCCCATGCTGGAGTCTTCACACCCGACCCTGGTGGCGATCCTCCGCAGCCGCGATGACAACACCGCCTGCCCTGAACATTTCCGCGGCGCTCGACGCGGCGTATGAACACCTCGCTGCAGGGCGGCTTGCCGCCGCTGAGGCGCTGTGCCGGCAGATTCTCGGCGTGAGTGCGCGAGAACCCGATGCGCTGCATTGCCTCGCCTTGGTTGCGTTTCATGTGGGACGGCTCGACGCGGCGATCGAACTCGTTCGCGCCGCGATCGCATCGAACCCGGCTAGCGCGGTGTACTTCAATGACCTCGGGTCCATGCTACGAACCCAGGGCAAAAACGAAGACGCAATCGCGAGCTTCCGCCAATCACTGGCGCGAGATCCAACGCGCGCAGCGGTGCATTACAACCTCGCCAACGCTTTGCGCGGGCAGCGGGATCTCGACGCCGCGGCGAGCGGATACCTAGCGGCCATCGCCGCGCAAGCGGATTTCGTCGATGCGCATTTCCACCTTGGCAACGTGCTCGCCGAACAGGGGCAGGTCGAAGCGGCGGCGGATCGCTTCCAGGCGACAGTCGCAATTCGTCCTGACCACGCCGGCGCGTTCTACAACCTCGGCAATGCCCGCGCCGATCAAGGCAGGCTGGACGAGGCAGTGGCCGCATACCGGCGGGCCATCACTATCGATCCGGGTTTTTGGGAGGCACACAGCAACCTGCTGTGGACACTGCAATACATGGACAACGTCGCGCCGCAGGCGGCGTTCGCGGAGGCGCTGAGCTTTGCGGCGCGCCATGAGGCGCCGCTGCGTGTGGGCTGGGCACCACATCCGAATCCGCGCGATCCCAGCCGGCGTTTGAGGGTGGGTTACGTGTCGGCGGACTTTCGCCGGCATTCGGTGGCGTACTTTGCCGAATCGCTACTCGAGCATCACGACCGCGCACAGTTCGAGTTGTTTTGCTATTACAACAACGCCGGCGCGGATGCGGTAACCCGGCGATTCATCGCACTTGCGGATCATTGGGTGCCGTGTCGTGATTTGGATGACGCCGCACTTGCAACAAGGATCCGGCAAGACGGCATCGACATACTCGTCGACCTCGCCGGTCATACCGCGCATCATCGCCTGCTCGCGTTTGCAAGGAAACCGGCGCCAGTTCAGGTTACGTATCTCGGCTACCCGGCAACCACCGGAATTTCCGCCATCGATTACCGCATCACCGACGTGCATGCCGATCCGCCGGAGGCCGGCGATGCGTACTACACCGAGCGCCTGGTGCGACTGCCAGAAACGTTCTTGTGCTATCGGCCCCCGGAAACATCCATGGCGGTGCAAGCAACGCCCGCGCTCCGCAACGGCTACGTCACATTCGGTTCGTTCAATGCGCTGCCAAAAATCACGCCGCGTGTGGTCGCACTATGGTCGCGCATTCTCATGACGCTGCCCACCGCGCGTATATTCCTGAAGTCCGCCGGGTTCGAGCGCGCCGAGACGCGCGAACGTTTCCTGCGAATGTTCGAGTCGCACGGCGTGGTACCCGGCCGCATCACGCTTGCCGGAAAGG
>JANNPG010000649.1:0-2870 GCA_031399805.1 Betaproteobacteria bacterium
GTAGCCGGGCCGCGCGCGGTAGGGGCCGGTCTGGCCGTAGCCGCTGATGCGGATCATGATGAGGCCTGGATTGAGCTTCGCCAGTTCGTCGTAGCCGAGGCCCCACGCTTCGAGCGACCCGGGACGGAAATTCTCGATCAGGAAATCACACTTCGCCGCGATTTGTTTTACCAATTGTTGTCCACGTGGCCTGCGCAGGTCCACGCCGATCAGCGATTTGTTGCGGAAAATGCTCGCGGCCCACAGCGACTTGTTGCGGTAACGCTTGCCCATCGAGCGCACCGGGTCGCCATCGGATGCTTCGACCTTGATGACCTCGGCGCCGAAATCGGCGAACAGCCTGCCGCAGAACGGGCCGGCGACGGTCGAGCCGAGTTCGAGCACGCGGTAGCCCGCAAGCGGGCCGTGGTTGTTGGCTGGGGGTTGCTGTGCAGTCATCGGGCGACAGTTACAGCACGAAACTCTGAAAACGTTCGAGATATTCGCGCGAGCTGCGTATGTTGGCGCGGCGCAGTTCCTCGGCTTTGGCCGCATCGCCTTGGCGCATCGCGGCGAGCACCGCGCGGTGTTGTGGCAAGCCCTCGGCGGCGCGGCCGGGCAGGATGATGATGCGGCGCTGGATCTCGCGCGTCTTGTCGTTGATGCTGTTGAGCATGTCGGCAAGCACGGCGTTGCCGGCCGCCTCCAGCGTGCGGCTGCGCAGCCGGTCGAGGTTGGCGATGTAGTCCTCGAATTTGCCGTGCTTGACGATGGCCTCCATCGGCCGCCCGAAGAGCTGCACGAGATCCTGCCAGGATTGCGGTTTGACGCGCTCGACCGCGAGCCGCACGCACAGGCCTTCGAGCATTTCGCGCACGGCGTAGATTTCGAATACCTGCGACAGGTCGAGCCGCGCGACTTCCGCGCCGCGGTTCGGGATACGCCGGATCAACCCGCGTTGTTCGAGCGCGCCGAACGCATCGCGCACCTTCGCGCGCGACACGCCGAACTCGTGCGCGAGGTCATTTTCAAGCAGCTTGGCGCCGGGCGGCAGCGCGTGACGCGCGATGCGCTCGCGCAGCGCCGGCAGCAATGTCGCGGCGCTGCGCGCGCGTGGTGGGGCGGCGCGGTTTTTGACCATCGCCGCATCGTAGAAGTTGTGAACTAAAGTGTCAACAATCCTGTTTATGATTTACGGTGCCGGATGGTGCGCCGCGTCACAGTAGCGACACGGGTCGGCCGTCGATTGATCCCGAGTTGATGATACGCATGTTGGTCATTGGCTACTGTTTCGGCATGAACTAACTTGTTCACAACGCGATCCGAACACGGGCAAATGTCGACGGACGCGCTACCGCCTAACAGACGAGACAGCCCGCGAGGTATACGGCGAGGGGAATTACGAGCGGTTGTATTACGGCTGGAAAGTCAGAATTGGGCGACAACGGACTACTTAGTGTGAAATGTAATTCTCGCCATCGAACATTATTCCGCCGCAGCGATTGCAGGGAGATGGAACCGGCAGGTGCAGGTTGACGATCAATCGTCAAATTGGAGGGCGTGACTAAATGACCGCTATTGGCCGCGAGCGGTCCTATCTCCACGCTACAGCGGCTTTATCATCACCTTGCGGAATTTGATGGTGCCGGAATTGTACTGGAGCGCGATCGGGCCGGTGGTGAAAGTAGTATCGTTGACGTCGACCGCTTGCACGCCGTTCATTTTGACGGTCATGCGCGGCCCCTTCGCGGTGATTTCAAACGTATTCCATACGCCGGCGGCTTTGAACAGGGGGGACGCTTTGGCCGGGGGCATCAGGGACGCGGTGGCCATGTTCGGGCTCTTGTCCCAGATCTGTACTTCATACGCGGCTTTCGTGTTAACGACTTTCTGGTTCATGACGCGTATGTAAATGCCGCTGTTGGCATCTTCATCGGCCCAGAACTCGGCATAGATCTCGAAATCCTTGTATGAATCTTTTGACAGCAGGATGCCGGCGTCTTTACTGTTCTTTTTGTCGGCCCAGATTGCACCCTGACTGGCCGTCCAGTTTGCCTCGCCGAGGCGAGTGAAGTTCTGCAGGCCGTTCTCGCCGTCGATCAGCGTTATCCAGCCCGGGCCGGACGGTTGGCTGGCGCACCCAAAAAATGTGAACGCAATGACCAGCAGTCCTGCCGCAATAGTGGAAATTCGCTTCATGATGATCTCCTGTTGAATGTATGACCAGACGATTGCAGGATAGGCCACGCCGTAACCAACCGTCAAGGTTCGACATTGCGCGATGTCGCGCAGCGGATCATTACTACCACGGTGGCAACAGCTAACCCCGGATAAACGCAGATAAAGATCCAGGGCCGTCGTCTAGCCGACGTTAAGTCCTTTCGCGTTTGAACTTATCTGCGTGTATCTGCGATGATCTGTGGCTGATTGTCGTTTTTGTATTTTTACGAAAGGTGTAGTCCCCTACCGCGGTCGGTACGAACCGGCCCTCGTACACCCCATCGCCCATCGGCACCAGCGGCACGCCGAGGGTTTTTCCGTCCCGGCTCACCTCCGCCGTCAACGTCTCCGCGAGCCCATCGACCGGTTCCGTACCCCCGGTGGCATACTCCGCGACCTCGATAAAGATGGCGTTCGGCTGACCGAGGAACGCCGGCTCGTCGCGAAAGCCGATCCCCATCACGTAGCGACCGTCGCCCACGTCGATATCGACGTGGGCGCGCGCACCTTCCGGCATGGCTGCTGCCGCCAGCGTCAGGCCCGTGGCTAGGATCAGCGCCCAGGAACCGAAACGGCTACGGCTGGGGCGTTGCCGCATCGTGGCGCTCCTCTTCCGCGTGCTCGTCCCCGGACTGGTCGTCGTGGTCGTGACCGTCGTCGGAGTCGTCATG
>JANNPG010000072.1:0-9084 GCA_031399805.1 Betaproteobacteria bacterium
GGCAATATCGCGCATCGCAGGCGCTGACGCGCGAATCAATCCACCTTCGCGCCGGACGCCTTGACGATCGCGGCCCATTTCACCATCTCCGACTTGATGTAGGCGGCGAATTCCTCGGGCGTGCTGGTGCGGGATTCGAAACCCTGGCTGGTCAGGCGCTCCTTCACGTCCGTCATCTGCAGCGCCTTCACGATTTCGACGTTGAGCTTGAGGATGACGTCCCTGGGCGTTCCCGCCGGTGCGAGCGCGCCGTACCAATTCTCGAGCGCGTAGCCGCCGAGGCCCGCTTCGGCGAATGTCGGCAGCTCGGGCGCGACCGCGGAGCGGCCGGGGCTGGTGATGCCGAGCCCGACCAGTTTGCCGGCTTTTACGTGCGGCAGCGCCGCCGGCAGGCTGACGAAAGCGGTGTTCACCTGTCCGCCCAAAAGATCGGCGATCGCCGGCGCCGCACCTTTGTATGGAATGTGAATGAGATCAATGCCTGCCGTCGTCTTCAAGAGTTCCCCCGCCAGATGATGCGGCGTGCCGCTGCCGGGAGAACCGAAGTTGAACTGCTTTGGCTTCGCCTTGGCGAGCGCGATCACGTCCTTGATTGACTTCGCCCCTATCGAAGGACTGGCGACGAAAATGATCGTCGCCGCCCCCGTGCGTGTAATGGGCGAAAAATCCTTCACCGGGTCGAACGGCAGCTTGCTGTATAGGCTCGGATTGATGGCGTGCGAAACGATCGCCATCAGCAGTGTGTAACCATCCGGCGCGGCCTTGGCGACGATGTCCGTGCCGATATTGCCGCCGGATCCGCCGCGGTTGTCGATCACCACCGCCTGCCCCATGCTTTCGGTGAGCTTATGGCCCACCGTGCGGGCGATGATGTCCGTCGGCCCGCCCGCCGGAAACGGCACGATCAGGCGGATGGTCTTGCTTGGATAGCCCTGGGCCACCGCCGCCGCGCTCACTGCCGCGAGCGCCAGCGCGGTGAACCATTTCGCGTATGCGTGCATATATTTCTCCTAGTTTACTTCTGCTTGGGAAGCTCTGATTAAGTCCTCAACCGTTCGCCCTGATGTCTACCCCGTTAGAGACCCCTGTCTCTAACGGGGTATAGAAGCACGAACGGACTTAGTCGGTGCTTCCCGGGCGGACGTCGGCGCGTGTGTCACGATCGATTTTAACGCCGGCGCGGCCACGGAGATTTTCCCGACGTCGGGCACGGGCCGGCGCAGCGCGGGAATGGCGCTGAACGCCTGCTCCAGCGCATGCGCCGCACCGAGCAACTGGCGGTCGCCGCGGAAACGGCCGGTCATCTGCAGGCCGAACGGCATTCCGGCATGATCGACCCCGCACGGCAGCGCGAGCGCCGGATTCGTCACGAGCGTGATCACATACGTGAGTGACAGCCAGTGATAGTAGTTCAGCAGCGCCTTACCGTTTATCTCCGCCAGGTAGGGCTGCGTCCACGGAAACGGCGACACCGGCACCGTCGGCGAGAGCACCACATCGTAATCGCGGAACGTCTGCTGGAACTTGCGGAATATCCGCGTCTGCTCCGCATGCGCCCACGCCCCGTCGGCAAGCGTCATGCGCGAGCCGGCCTCGTAGTTGGCGCGCACGTTAGGCGCGAGCGATGCGGGGTCCTTTTCATAAAATTCGCGGAAGCGGTCGACGAAGTTCAGCGCGCGGATGACGTCGAAGCAGCGGTGCGCGTCGCCGAAGTCGAATGTCGCCTCCTCGCACGACTTGAACAGGTGCCGCATCGCTTTCACCTTGCCGCGGAAGACCCCCCGTATCGACTGATCGACGGGGCAGGTCCCGAAATCCTCAGTCCATGCGACCCGCAGCGAGCCGGGATCGACGAGCGCGGGCGCGACGAACTGGCCGCCATCGACCGGATACGACAGCGGATCGCATTCGTCCAGCGACGTCTGTGCCGCAAAGAGCAGGCATGTATCAGCCACCGTGCGCCCCATCGGTCCGGCGACGGAGATCGGCGCCCAGCCGAGCGAGCGGCGATCGGAGCCCACCAATCCCGGCGACGGGCGAAAACCCACGACGCCGCACATTGCCGCGGGTATGCGTAGCGAGCCGCCGGTATCGGAACCGGTGCACACCGGCAGCATATCGCACGCGAGGGCAACCGCCGAGCCGCCCGATGATCCGCCGGCGTTGAGATTCGGATCGAACGGATTGCCGGTCGCGCCCCATACGGGGTTCCGCGTGTTCGCGCCGGCGCCGAACTCCGGCGTGTTGGTTTTCGCCACGATAATCGCACCCGCAGTGCGCACGCGGGCGACCATGCTCGCATCGCGCTCCGGCACATGATCGCGAAACAGCGGCGAGCCGAAAGTGGACAGCAAGCCCGCGGTTTCCTCGAGGTCCTTGATGCCCGTCGGCAGCCCGTGCAGAAGGCCGAGGTGATCTCCGCGCAGCACCGCCGCCTCCGCCGCTTTGGCGGCGTGCCGCGCGCGCGCGAAATCGGTTGCCGCCAGCGCGTTAACCAGCGGGTTGACGCGCTCGATGCACTCGATGCACGCCGCGAGGAGCTCGACCGGCGAAATCTCCTTTGCGCCGATCCGGCGGCGCAACTCTACCGCGGAGAGCGCGGTCAGGTTTTCAGTCACTGCCATTGGATATCTACGTCAATCCAAAAATCTGCTTGCCCGCGACCGGCATCTTCGCGGTGAGCACGTCGCCCGACATCGCTTCCGTGATGTAGATCGTCTTGTAGTCGGGCCCGCCAAACGCGACGTTGGTCAAGTGATTGTGGTTGGGATTCTCCGCATAGACGACATGCGTCGGCAGCATGTTGGCGTCGAACCGCCACACGCCGGTGCCGATGTGGCAGACGAGCAGCCCGTTCTCACTGTCCATTTCGATGCCGTCGGGACCCACGCCGCCCGACATCTGGACCGCAACGCCGGTTTTCGACACCTGCCCGTCGTGCATGACCGGCAGCCGCCACACCTGCTGCGAGCGCGTCACGCCGACATATACGTGCTTGTCGGTGGTGCTGACGGTGATGCCGTTCGGGCTCGGCACATTGGCTGCCAGCCGTTGCAGGTCGCCGTTCGCCTTCAGGCGATAGACGCGGCCGGTCGGATCGACGATGCCGGTCTGGCCCTGGTCGGTGAAATACAAATCGCCTTTGGAATCGAAGTTCAGGTCGTTGCAACCCTTGAACCCCTCGCTGTAGGCGGTCTCGAGGAACGGTTCGATCTTGCCGCTCTTCACGTCGAGGACCATGATGCCGCGGCGATAGTCGGCGACAAAGAGCCGCCCGTCCTGGTGGAACTTCATGCCGTTGGGCCAGCCGTCGTACTGGACGACCACGTCCCATTCGCCTTTCGGCGTGATGCGGAAAATGCGCTGGAACGCCGTATCCACGATAAAGAGATTGCCCTGGCGGTCAAACGCGGGCCCCTCGAGAAAACACTCGACCGGCGCGTTCTGGCGGTTCGGGTCGGACCATTGGGTGCGGCCCTTGTTGCGGAATTTTTTCGGCATCGAGGTCCACACTTCCGCCTTGATGAGCTCGAGCTGCTTGAACGGATTGAACATGTTGAGAGTCTCTCCCCAGTGAATAACAAAGCGCGCAGACCGCGCGCCGCAGGCATCCGGCCGACCGGCGGACCGGTCCAACCTTTCCCGGTGCTATGATATCTTAATCCGCGTTTTCCGCCCGCATGCCAGCGGAAAACTTTGATTGCGACAAGCCGTTTGAGGAGCGCAGTGAAATGAAATTCGTGCCGCGTTGTGCCAGCCTGATGTTCGCCGCCGTGTTGTGCGCCGCCGGTGGCGCATTCGCGCAAAGCTATCCCAACAAGCAAATCCGCGTCGTCGTGCCGTTTCCGCCGGGCGGCCCGGCCGACATCCTGGCGCGCACCATCGGCCAGATCCTCGCGGAAAGCTGGGGCCAGCAGGTGGTGATCGACAACCGCGCCGGCGCCGGCGGCAACATCGGCTCTGAGATCGTCGCCAAAGCGCCGCCCGACGGCTATACGCTGCTGATGGGATTCGTCGGCACGCACGCGATCAATTCGAGCCTCTACCGCGATATGCCGTTTGATCCCGTCAAGGATTTCGAGCCGGTGGGGCTCGTTGCGATGGTCACCATCGTCCTCGTCGTCCATCCTTCCGTGCCGGTCAAGTCGGTGAAGGAACTGATCGCGCTGGCCAAGGCGAGGCCCGGCGAACTGACGTTCGGGTCGCCCGGCAACGGCACGCCGCAGCACCTCGCCGGAGAACTTTTCAACACGATGACCGGCGTCAAGATGGGGCACGTTCCATACAAGGGCGCCGTGCCCGCGCTGACCGACCTCCTTGGCGGGCGGCTGTCGATGATCTTCAGCAGCATGCCGCCCGCCCTGCCCCACGTGCAATCAGGCAAATTGCGCGCGCTCGGCGTGACGAGCGCCGCGCGTTCTCCCGCCGCGCCGGAGGTCCCGACGATCGCCCAATCGGGCCTGCCCGGTTACGAGGTCGTCAACTGGTATGGCGTGCTGGCGCCGGCCAAGACCGCGAAGGACATCGTCGCTAAGCTCAATGCCGAGATCGTCAGGATCATGAACCTGTCCGCGGTGAAGGAACGCCTCGCCGCGCAAGGCGCCGAAACGTATACCAGCACGCCCGAGCAGTTCGCCGACTACATCCGGAAGGAGACGGAGAAATGGGCCAGGGTGGTCAAGTTTTCCGGCGCCCGCATCGATTGACCGGAAACGCGATCCTTAGTGCGCGTTTCAAAATGAAATATTCCCCGTTGCTATGGACGCGCTTTTGTTCCCCAAGAGGACTTCCTCCGGGGCGTAGCGCAGGCGACTCGCCTGCATTCGTTGACGGAGCAGGCGAGGTCGCCTGCACTACTTTTATTTTGAAATGCGCTATTAATTTATCCGCGCTGACGCGCGCGCTCGCGTTTTCGCCGGCTGAGCCGGCGCGATAGTGCAACGCTTCATCGCCCACCTCGACATGGACGCGTTCTACGCGTCGGTGGAATTGCTGCGCTACCCTGAATTGCGCGGCAAGCCGGTCGTGATTGGCGGACGCCGCCGCAACGCGCAGGATACATCGTCGAATAAGGTCTTTCCGGCGCTGCGCGACTACACCGGGCGCGGCGTGATCACCACTGCCACTTACGAAGCGCGCGCTTTGGGCGTGCACTCGGGCATGGGGCTGATGAAAGCGGCGAAGCTCGCGCCTGCCGCGCTCCTTTTGCCCGCGGACTTCGACGAGTACCGACGCTACTCGCGGATGTTTAAGGAAGCGGTGCGTGCGGTAGCGCCCGAGGTCGAAGACCGCGGCATCGACGAGATCTACATCGACTTGACCGATCTCGTGATGTCCGAGACCGCCGGCAAGGCGCTCGACCCGTGGGTGCGCGCGCGCGATGTCGCGGCGACCATACAGCAAGCGGTACACGAAACAACCGGGCTGTCATGCTCGATCGGCGTCACGCCCAACAAACTCCTGTCGAAGATCGCCTCCGAACTCGACAAGCCGGCGGGCATCACGGTATTGCGCGAATCCGATATCGCGGCACGCATCTGGCCGCTGGCGGTGCGCAAGATCAACGGCATCGGCCCGAAAGCGACCGCACGGCTCGAAACGCTTGGCATCAGCACCATCGGCGACCTTGCGAAGACCGACCCCGCGCTGCTCGTCGAGAATTTCGGCAAGAGCTACGGTGCGTGGATGGTCGATGCCGCGCACGGCCGCGACGAGCGCGCCGTCGTCACCTACAGCGAGCCGAAATCGATCAGCCGCGAAACGACTTTCGAGAACGACCTGCATCCGGTGCGTGACCGCGCACAGCTTTCACAGATTTTCACCGACCTGTGCGTGAAGCTCGCAGGGGATCTGCTGCGCAAAGGCTATGCGGGGAAGACGATCGGGCTCAAGCTGCGCTACGACAACTTCAAGACCGTTACGCGTGACAGCACCATTGATATGCCCACACAAGATGCCGCGACCATACGCCGCGCCGCGGGTGAATGCCTGAAACGCGTGCCGCTCGACCGGCGCATCAGATTGCTGGGAGTGCGCGTCGGCGCGTTGAGCAAGCCGGGCGAGCTGCCTGCAGTGAAAGCGCCTGCGTTGTTTGAGTAGAGAGAAACGAGTGCGCTTCTCGCGGTATCAGCACATGTGATCGCGAAAAGCAATTAATGCTTCCGATAGCGAATCACCACTCCGGGGTTTCTCCATCCCGGCTACGTCACTTGCCGCGACATGGTGCAGATTTGGCGCGATGCACATAAACAGGGCCGTGCGGCGCAACGTCGCGGCTTCGCTTGCCTCTAACCAGTTGATTTAACGACCGTACCGTATCGAGATACTCTGGCACGTGAATTGCATATCACAAACGGACTCACAAATCCGGAAACCAGCTTGATTAAATCGGAACCTCACGTTGAATGACAGAACCATAATTGTATCCTCGCCGATCCTGCAATATCTCGAGGAATTGCACGCGCAAATCCTTCCCATGCAGGCAGGCAGCGTCGCGAACTACATTCCGGAGTTGGCGCACGCCAACCCGGAGTGGTTCGGAATCGTGATCGTAACGGTGGATGGGCACATTTATCAGGTAGGCGATTCACGCCAGCCATTTACCATCCAGTCAGTCTCCAAACCGTTCGTTTACGGGATTGCGCTCGAGGATTGCGGTCTGGCAGAGGTCATGTTGCGAGTCGGCGTGGAACCTTCGGGTGATGCGTTCAACTCAATCAGTCTGGATCCGGTCACGGGAAGGCCCTTGAATCCCATGATTAATGCAGGCGCAATTGCGACCGCCGGCATGGTCAAAGGCAAGGATGTCGCCCACCGCCTGTCGCGGGTGTTGGAAAAATTTTCTCGCTACCTCGATCATCCGATGACGGTGGATGAAAACGTATATCAGTCGGAATGTAGCACCGGACATCGCAACCGCGCCATCGGCCATATGCTGCGCAGCTTCGGCATGCTGCAGGATCCGCCGGAAGAAGCGCTGGATTTGTATTTTCGGCAGTGTTCGATTCTGGTTAACTGTCGCGATCTGGCCTTGATGGCCGCGACGCTGGCGAACAACGGCGTGAATCCGATCACCGCCGTGCGCGCACTGAAAAGCGAGAATGTAGAAAGACTACTCAGTATTATGTCCACGTGCGGCACTTACGATTACGCCGGCAATTGGATTTACGATATCGGCTTGCCCGCGAAAAGCGGTGTGGGCGGCGGCATTCTGGCCGTGCTCCCCGGGCAGATGGGCATCGGCATATTCTCGCCGCGACTCGATGCCAAGGGCAATAGCGTGCGCGGCCTCGAAGCCTGTCGAAGACTGTCCAAAGATTTCAGGTTGCATATTTTCAACACCGCGCTGGCGCAACCGTCAGTGATCCGCAACCACTATAACGGCAAGCAAATACGCTCACCTCGCCTGCGGAACGCGCAGGCGGCGGCGTTACTTGATGCGGCGAGTACAGCGATACAGATCTTTGAGTTGACCGGTGATTGTGGGCTGGTGACGACCGAAGTTATCATCTCCACCTTGCTCAATGAAGTCGAAGCGGCCGATTTTTTCATTCTCGATACGCGGAGCGTTTTCACCATCGATGCTGCCGGTGTGCGTTTGTTTGCGCAGCTTTGTCGCAACCTGAGCAACGTGGGCAAATTCCTGTTTTTTACCCATGCCGATGACAAATTCGCCTTTGTGCGGGATTTGCGGCTACGCCTGGAAACGAATGCCTCGCTTGATCCGTTCCGGTTTACGGATAACGATCATGCCTTGGAGTGGTGTGAGAATCGGCTGCTGGAGCAATCACGCAAAGGCTGTGTGCGTGAACGTCGGGTGCGTGAAGAGCGCAAGAAACCGATGCTCGAACGCCGCCGAAGCAATGGCGCGGCCGTGCTGCCCGCCAGCCTGGCACAGCAAGCGTTGTTGCGCGGCATGCGCCCGGATGAAATGCAGCTTCTAATCGCCCTGATGCAGGCGCGGGAATTCAAGGTCGGAGAGATAATACTGCGGCAGGGCGAACCCGGCGACGAGATTTACTTTATTGAGCGTGGGGAGGTGGCTGTCAGTTTGCCCATTGGCAAAAACCGCAAACGCCTGGCCGTGCTCTCGTCAGGCATGGTATTTGGAGAACTGGCGCTGGTTGAGAAAAATGTTCGCCGCACTGCGGGCGTGTATGCCGAAACCGCGGTGAGATGTCAGGTGCTGTCGTCCACACTGCTCGACGCGCAAAGCGGCGTGCTTGCCAACGCCGTGCGGCACAAGCTGTCGCTCAATTTGAATCAACTGTTGATTGAACATCTGCGCCGGGACCACACGCAGATACGCATGTTGATGTAGTCCGTTTTTCACCGCCCTGTGCGTGAAGCTGGCGGGCGATCTGCTGCGCAAAGGCTACGCCGGCAAGACGATCGGGCTCAAGCTGCGCTACGACAATTTCAAGACCGTCACGCGCGACCAGACCATAGATCGCACGAAATGCCCGATTGCGCGGTCCGGCCCCGCTCGCGCTAGCGGTCGACGTGGACGTCCGCCGCGCTGAACCCGTGGCTCACCGCCTTGAAAGCGCTGCCGGCCACTTCCTCGTTGGACAACACCTGCTCGCGCCCGCATCCCGCGCACTTGTGCAACGCTATCTGGACCACGACCTTGAACGGTGCGGCGTTCTTGAAGTTCGCGTCGAGCGCTCGCTCCGACTTCCCTTCCGGCATGGCGGGCAATTCGGCATTGCATCCGCTGCAGTGATAACTCTTCTTGAATAGTCCGCGCTTGACGGCCGGCGGCTGCGGCGCGACATTTTCAGGGTCGGCGACAAAGTCCATCAGCCGGGCGACGAATCCGGGGTTGAGAAAGCGCTTGTGGTTGTTGGCACAAACCAGCGCCGGCATGCCGTCCACGGTCACCGCTACCGGCCCTTCCTCACCACGGAACGATCCAAGCGTGGTGACCTTCATTTCGCTGCCGCATGCCTTGCAGACATTCGATGCACCAGCCATTTTGCCCTCCTCGGGTAAGCCCGCTATCGCCCGTTCTTTGGCGGGCGCTTGAGAAAATTATGTAGCAAATGGGCAGCCGACGCCACCCCAAACCGCAGCGTTAACTAA
>JANNPG010000102.1:0-12867 GCA_031399805.1 Betaproteobacteria bacterium
CCCCGGCGAGTTCGGCAAGAAGGTGTTTGAGAATGTTTCGAAAGAAGCGTGGAAGCAGTGGCTCGAACAGCAGAAAATGCTGGTCAACGAGAATCGCCTCAATCTGGCCGATAAAAAAGCGCGCGATTATCTGGTCCAGCAGATGGACAAGCACTTTTTCGGCGGCGGCGCGGATACTGCGCAGGGCTATGTTCCGCCGACCAGCAAATAATCGATGCCGGCGTGAACGGAGCGGCGGGCGATGGGAGCTGATTCTATGGCGCCACGCCGAAGCTGGGGGCTCGCCGACGATCAGTAAGCAGGGTTCCCGCTTGCGGGATGCGCACGTCCGCGAGTCTGGATTCTATGCCGTCAAGTGCGGCACGTTGAGAGTAGAACAGTCATGGAACTGATCCTGTGGCGTCACGCCGAAGCCGAGGACGGCATCATCCACGACAGCGAGCGCCAGCTTACCGCCAAGGGCGTGAAGCAGGCTTCGCGCATGGCAAAGTGGCTGCTTGCGCGCATGCCTGACGATGCGACGATACTTGCGAGCCCCGCCCGCCGCGCGCAGCAGACGGCACGCGCGCTGCATCGGGATTTCCAGACGCTGAAGGAAATCGGCCTCGCGGCGTCGGCGGAGGACGTGCTGCTCGCAGCCGGCTGGCCGCAGGGTGAGGGCACCGTAGTTGTGATCGGCCACCAGCCCACGCTGGGCGAAACCGCGGCGCTGCTGCTCACCGGGGCCAAGCAAGCGTGGAGCGTGAAGAAAGGCGCCGTAATGTGGATTGCGCGCCGCGCCGATGCCGCGCACGCGCGGACCCAGCTGCGCGCGGCAATTTCACCCGATCTCGTTTAGCTAAAGCCGGCGCTACGCAAGCCGCGTGATCGTCTGCACGCCTTTGTCGGTGCCGAGCAACAACACGTCCGCGCCGCGCCGCGCAAACAATCCGCTGGTGACGACACCGGTAATCTGATTCAGGGTGCTTTCCAGCTCGAGCGGTTTCAGGATCTGCAGGTTGTGTACGTCGAGAATCACGTTGCCGTTGTCGGTCTTGAAGCCGTGGCGCAGCGCCGGCTGGCCGCCGAGCTTGACAAGTTCACGCGCAACATAGGAGCGCGCCATCGGGATCACCTCGACCGGCAGCGGAAATTTTCCGAGCACGTCAACGAGCTTCGACTGATCGGCAATACAGACGAACCTGCGCGCCACCGCGGCGACGATTTTCTCGCGCGTCAGCGCGCCGCCGCCGCCTTTGATCATCGAGAGATGGCGCGTGATCTCGTCCGCGCCGTCGACATAAACGGGCAGGTCCGAAACGTCGTTGAGCTCAAGCACGTCGATGCCGTGCTTGCGCAAACGCTGCGCTGATGCTTCCGAGCTCGCGACCGCACCCTCGATCTTACCCCTGATCCTGCCGAGCTCGTCGATGAAGTAGTTCGCGGTCGACCCGGTGCCCACGCCAACGACGCTGCCGACCGGCACATGCTCGATAGCGGCCCTGGCAACCGCCTGCTTGAGTTCGTCCTGTGTCATCGGGCTATAGTAAAGGGTGAACGCTCAATAGTAAATGGTGGATGGTGAGATAAGCGAGGCATGAGGCGTGAGGAGAGAAAGCAACCGGTGGGAAACGCAGTTTTTGGTTACCCCCTCTGGAGGGGGGTGAAAAAATGGTAAAAAACATTGAATCCTGCTACCCTTGCCACCCCCCGAAGTTGCGGATTACCCCATGAAAATCGATTACCTGGAACGCATACTCACTGCGCGCGTTTACGACGTTGCAATCGAAACGCCGCTCGAACGCGCGCCCAACCTCTCGGCGCGGCTCAACAACACGCTGCTGTTGAAGCGCGAGGACATGCAGCCCGTGTTCTCGTTCAAGCTGCGCGGCGCCTACAACAAGATGTCGCGTCTGTCGCCGGCGGCGCTCGCGCGCGGCGTGATCGCGGCTTCCGCCGGCAATCACGCGCAGGGCGTCGCTCTCGCGGCGCAGAAGCTCAAATGCAAAGCAACCATCGTCATGCCGGTGACTACGCCGCAGATCAAGGTGGCGGCGGTGGCGGCGCGCGGCGCCCGGGTCGTCCTGCACGGCGACACCTACGACGAGGCCTACACGCATTCGCGCAAACTCGCGCGCGCACAGAGGCTCGCGTTCGTGCATCCGTACGACGATCCCGACGTAATCGCGGGGCAAGGCACGATAGCCATGGAAATTCTGCGCCAGACGCGGCGCGAGATCGACGCGATATTCGTCGCGATCGGCGGCGGCGGATTGATCGCGGGCATTGCGTCGTATGTCAAGCGCCTGCGTCCCGGTATCCGGATCATTGGCGTCGAGCCGGTCGACGCGGACGCGATGTACCGCTCATTGAAGGCCGGCAAACGCGTGAAGCTCGACCACGTCGGGCTGTTCGCCGACGGCGTTGCGGTGAGGCAGGTCGGCGCGGAACCGTTTCGCATCTGCCGCGAACTCGTTGATGAAGTGATACGCGTCGACACCGCCTCAATCTGCGCCGCGATCAAGGACGTGTTCGAGGACACGCGCGCGGTGCTTGAACCGGCGGGCGCGCTGGCGATTGCGGGCGCGAAAGCATGGGTCGAGCGTAAAGGTGTGCGCGGCCACACACTGGTGGCGGTGGCGTGCGGCGCGAACATGAATTTCGACCGCCTGCGCTTCGTCGCCGAAGAGGCCGAGCTTGGCGAGAAGCGCGAAGCCATACTTGCGGTGACGATACCGGAGACGCCGGGCAGCTTCCGCAAGTTTTGCGCGCTGTTGGGGCCGCGCAGCGTGACGGAATTCAATTATCGCTACGGCGACGCGCGCGAGGCGCACGTGTTCGCCGGCGTGCAGGTGCACAACCGCGACGAGACCGCGCGGCTGGTGCGCGCGCTCAGGCGCAACGGCCTCAAGACACTCGACTTCAGCGATAACGAAGTCGCCAAGTCGCATGTGCGCCACATGGTCGGCGGCCACGCGCCGGGCGTCGCGCACGAAATTCTCTACCGCTTCGAATTTCCCGAGCGTCCCGGCGCGCTGATGAAATTCCTCGCCAGCATGCGTCACGGCTGGAATATCAGCCTTTTTCACTATCGCAACCACGGCGCCGACTATGGTCGCGTGCTGGTCGGCATGCAGGTGCCGCCGCGCGACAAGGCTGCGTTCCGGGCGTTCCTCGCGAAGCTCGGCTACCCCTATTCGAAGGAAACGCGTAATCCGGCGTATCGGCTGTTTCTGGCTTAAGTGTGTGCGCTCCAAATAACGGGCGGGTGAATTGCACGCAAAAGCCGTAAAATCACACAGATGAAGACTGGTTTGCCATCGATTCGACTGCGCGGCGCGCTTTTGTGCGCGCTGCTCGCGTGCGCGTGCACGGCGGGTGCCGCGACCCGGGACGACGATTTTCTGGCGGCGCGCGAGGCCTTTCGCGTTGGCGATGCGGTCAAGCTCGCGCGCTATGCGAAGTCGCTGAACGACCATCCGCTCGAACCGTACGTCGCGTACTGGCAGCTCAGGTTGCGCCTCGAAGTCGCAGCACCCGCGGAAGTGCAGGCCATGCTTGAACGCGTCAAGGACGGGCCGGTAGCCAACAGTCTGCGCACCGATTGGCTGAAACTTCTCGCGAACAAGCAGCAGTGGGATATGTTTGATGCGGAATATCCGCAGCTCGTGGGCGATGACGCCGAGCTCCTGTGTTACTCGTTGCAAAGCCGTCTGCGCGCCGGCGGCGCCGAGGCGTTGAGCTATGCGCGCACGCTGTGGTTCAGCGGCCGCGATCAACCTGAAAGCTGCAATCCGCTGTTCGAAGCGCTGGTGCAGCGCAAGCAACTCACGGAAGACGACGTGTGGGCGCGCATACGTCTCGCGCTCGAGGCGGGGAATACCGGGGTCGCACGCCGCGTGGCCGAATACCTGCCGGCCAAGGACCCGCCCGACGCGCACGCGTGGGCCGGTATCGCGGTCAATCCGCAGGCCTATCTCGAGCGCAAGACGTTCGATCTCAAGACGCGTGCCGGACGCGAGACCGTGATGTACGCGGTACATCGCCTGGCGCGCACCGCGCCGCCGCTGGCGGCGCAACAATGGAGCAAAGTGGGCGACCGCTTCTCCGACGCCGAGCGTGGTTACGTGTGGGGATTGATCGCATTCCAGGCAGCGCAGCGGCACGACCCGAACGCGCTGGTCTGGTACGCGAAAGCCGCTGAACTCAGCGATTTGCAACTGGCGTGGAAGGCGCGCGCGGCATTGCGCGCGCAACGCTGGAGTGATGTGCTGGACGCGGTCGCCGCGATGTCGCTGAAAGAAAGCCAGGAACCGGCGTGGCGCTATTGGAAAGCGCGCGCGTTGAAGGCGCTCGGTCGCGCGCCCGACGCGCAGATTTTACTCGCGCCGCTGGCGGTGGAATTCAACTTCTATGGCCAGCTCGCGGCCGAAGAACTCGGCGGCAGAGGCAGCATACCGGAGACGCCCTACAAGCCGAATCGGGACGAAGTGCAGGTGATGGCGAAAGTGCCGGGGTTGCAGCGCGCGCTTGCGTTTTACCGGCTCAACCTGCGCTTTGAAGGCAACCGCGAATGGAACTGGGTGATCCGCGGCTTCGACGACCGGCAATTGCTCGGTGCGGCAGAATTCGCCCGCCGCAACGAAATCTACGACCGCGCAATCAACACCGCCGATCGCACGCGCGAGGTGCACGACTTCAGCATGCGCTACCTCGCGCCGTTCCGCGACGTGCTGAAGAGCTACGTCAGCCACCAGCAGCTCGACGAGGCGTGGGTCTACGGCCTGATCCGCCAGGAAAGCCGATTCATCACCGACGTCAGATCGCGCGCCGGCGCCGTCGGCCTGATGCAGTTGATGCCCGCAACCGCACGCTGGGTCGCGCAGAAAGTCGGCCTCAAGGACTATCACGGGACGCAGACCACCAATGTCGAGATCAACGTCAACCTGGGGACATGGTACCTGAAGCATGTGCTCGACGTGCTCGACAACCAGGCGGTGCTGGCGTCGGCCGCCTATAATGCAGGTCCCGGCCGCGCGCGCGCGTGGCGCGCGGATGCGCCGATGGAGGCGGCAATTTACGCCGAGTCCATCCCCTTCAATGAAACACGCGATTATGTGAAAAAGGTGATGAGCAACGCGACTTATTATGGGCAGCAGTTCGGCCACACGCTGCTCTCGCTGAAGGCGCGCATAGGCATCATTGCGCCGCGCTCGCGCGTGTCTGACAAGCCGCTCGACGAGCCCGGCGGTTAACTAACCGGCTGCATGCGACCCACTACGGACCTGCGCACTGCCTTATGGAAATAACCCGCGTTTGCGTCATCGGCGGCGCCGGCTTTGTCGGCAGCCAACTCGTAAACCTGCTCAGCGCCGAGCGATTCCACGTGCGCGTGCCGACGCGCCAGCGCGAACGCGCGCGCCAGCTCATCCTGCTGCCGACGGTCGATGTGATCGACGCCAACGTGCACAACGAGGTGGAACTGGCGAGTCTCACGCGCGGCATGGATGCGGTAATCAATCTGGCTGGCGTGCTGCACGACGCCGGCGGCACGCGCGGGTTCGCGGCGACGCATGTCGAACTGACGCGCAAGGTGATTGCGGCGTGCAGGGCGTGCGGCGTGCGGCGCTACGTGCACATGAGCGCGCTCGGCGCCGACGTCAACGGGCCGAGCAAATACCAGCGCACCAAGGGCGCGGGCGAGGCGCTGGTGCGCGCATCGGGCCTCGACTGGACGATCTTCCGCCCGTCGGTGGTGTTCGGCAGCGGCGACAATTTTCTCAACCTGTTCGCCTCGCTGCTCGCGGTGATGCCGGTCATGTTCCTCGCCTGTCCGCGCGCGCGCTTTCAGCCGGTGTTCGTGGAGGACGTCGCCGCCGCGTTCGTGCGCAGTGTCGCCGACGACGCGACTTTCGGCAAAGCGTACGATTTATGCGGACCGAAGGTGTATTCGCTGCGCGAACTGGTGACGCTGGTCGGCGGGGTTACGGGACGGCGCCGGCCGATCGTCGGCTTGAACGATACGCTCTCATGCCTGCAGGCGTTCAGCCTGGAGCTATTGCCGGTGAAATTGATGACGCGCGACAATTACTATTCGATGCGGGTCGACAACGTGAGCGATCAGGCATTCCCGTTCGGCATCCAGCCGGCGGCGCTGGAGGCGGTGATTCCAACCTACCTCGGCCATGAATTCCCGCGCGCGCGCTACGGCGCTTATCGCGGTCACGCGGGGCGCACGGACGGACGCTGACGCGCATGGCGCAATACACGCTGGTCATCGGCAACAAGAATTACTCGTCGTGGTCGCTGCGCCCATGGGTGCTGCTGCGGCAGGCCGGTATTCCATTCGACGAGGTGCTGCTCAAGTTCCACAGCGCTGAGTGGGACAAGAATATCGCGCGCTATTCGCCCACCGGGCTGGTGCCTATTTTGTGGGTCGCCGCGCAACCGGTCTGGGATACGCTTGCAATCTGCGAAACGGTTGCCGAGCTGCATCCCGAAAAACAACTGTGGCCCGCCGACCCCCGCGCGCGCCAGATCGCGCGTTCGATCTGCGCCGAGATGCATGCGGGCTTTCGCGCCGTGCGCGGCGCAATGCCGATGAATATCCGCGCTTCCCATCCGGGCAAGGGCATGACGCCGGAGGTGGAGCGCGACATCGCGCGCATCACCGCGATCTGGGAGCAATGCCGCAAAGACTACGGCCAGGGCGGCGCGCTGCTGTTCGGCCATTTTACGGCGGCCGACGCTTTCTACGCGCCGGTAGCGAGCCGATTCAGGACTTACGCCGTCCGGTTGACGCCCGTTGTCCAAGCCTATGCCGACGCGGTGCTGGAATTGCCGGCCATGCGGGAGTGGATGGCGGCGGCGCGCCGGGAAACAGAATTTGTCGTTGAAGACGAGCCGTATGCGGAAGTGAGGCGTGAGGCGTGAGGCGTGAGGCGTGAGGGGTGAACCGTGAGCGGTGAGTCTCTGTTCAGTCCGGCGTTTGGCGTCGCGGCTGCGCACGCACGGTGCTTCACGATTTACATTTCACATTTTGCGCCGCAATGAAAATCTACACGGTCGGCGGTTCCGTGCGTGACGAGTTGCTCGGGTTGCCGGTGACCGATCGCGATTACGTGGTGGTCGGCGCCACGCCCGCGGAAATGCTGAAGCTCGGTTACAAACCGGTGGGCAAGGACTTCCCGGTTTTCCTGCATCCGAAGACGCATGAAGAATATGCGCTCGCGCGCACCGAACGCAAGACCGCGCGTGGCTATCTGGGCTTCGCGGTTCACGCCGCACCCGACGTCACGCTCGAACAGGACCTGGCACGGCGCGATCTCACCATCAACGCGATCGCGCGGGACGATGCGGGCACTATCATCGATCCGTTCGGCGGCGGTGCCGATCTGAAAGCGCGCGTGTTGCGTCACGTCGGGCCGGCGTTCGACGAAGACCCGGTGCGCATTCTGCGCGCGGCGCGGTTTGCCGCGCGTTTTGATTTTCCGATCGCGCCTGAAACGATGCAGTTGATGCGCGAGATGGTTGCGCACGGCGAAGCCGACGCGCTGGTTGCCGAGCGCGTGTGGCAGGAATTGGCGCGCGGGCTGATGGAGCGCCAGCCGTCACGCATGTTCCGCGTGCTCGCCGAATGCGGCGCGGCGGCTGTTGTGCTGCCGGAACTCGCGGGGCTCATTGCGGGCGCCGCCGGGGAACGCCGGTTGACTGCGCTCGACGCTGCCGCCGCGCGCGGTCTCGGGCTCGCCGCGCGCTTTGCGCTGATCGCGATGCACGCGGATGAACCCGCGATCGAGGTTTTGTGCGAGCGCTTGCGCGTGCCGCAGGATTGCCGCGAACTTGCGCTGCTGGCGGCGCGCTTCCACGCCGACGTTTACAAGGCGCAGAAGCTCCCGGTCGATGCGTTGCTGTGGCTGTTGCAGGCGACCGACGCGTTGCGCCGGCCTGAGCGTTTCATGCAATTGCTTGATGTTTGTGCGGTGGCGGCGGGGGAGCCGGCTGTCAATCCGGCGGTTGCGCGGCTGCGCGACGCGCTCGCCGCTGCGCGCGCAGTTGACGCGGGCGCAGTGGCCAAACACTCAACCGAGCCCGCGCTGATCAAGGCGCGGGTCGCGCAAGCGCGACTCACCGCGATACGCGAAGCGCTTGCGCCCAACGCAGCGCCAAAAAAATCTGTTTCCAACAGAGGAGAACGCATGCTGGACCTCTACACCTGGACGACACCCAACGGCCGCAAGGTTTCGATCATGCTTGAAGAAACCGGTCTGCCGTATCGCGTACATGCGATCAACATCGGCCAGAACGATCAATTCAAGCCCGAGTTCGTCGCGATCTCGCCCAACAGCAAGATCCCGGCGCTCGTCGATCCTAAAGGGCCCGACGGCAAACCGTACGCGATGATGGAATCAGGCGCGATACTCATCTATCTCGCCGGCAAAACCGGCAAACTCCTGCCGCGGTCGGATCGAAAAAAATACGACGTGCTGCAGTGGCTGATGTTCCAGATGGGCGGCGTGGGGCCGATATTCGGGCAGGTCCATCATTTCCTGCGCGCCGCGAAGGAGCCGGTGCCGTACGCAATCGAGCGTTACACGAAGGAAAAAGACCGGCTGTACGGCGTGCTCGACCAGCGGCTTGCCGCGCGCGAGTACCTCGCCGACGAATATTCGATCGCCGACATCGCGACCTTTCCGTGGGTTGCGCGTTACGAATGGCACAAGACGAACCTTGCGGATTTTCCCAATGTGAAGCGTTGGTTCGACGCGATCTCGGTGCGTCCCGCGGTGCAGCGCGGCATGCAGGTGCCGGCGGTATCGTGAAGAAAGAAGGCAAGCGCGACATGCATCGGCGGCAACTGGTGCTCGCCGCGGGCGCGCTGCTGGTATTGCCGGCACCCGCGCGCGGCGTGCGTCGCGACCCGGCGCGACGACCTTGGTCCGTTTTTCGTCAAGGATGCGCCGGCGCACGGCGATCTGTGCAGCGGCGCAGGTGAAAGCGAGCGTCTCAGCGTCAGCGGACGCATCCTGGGCGCAGCGGATTGCAGGCCGCTCGCGGGCGCCACGATCGAAGTGTGGCAGGCGAACGCGCGGGGTGAGTATTCGCAGGTAGCGCGCGAGCGCAAGGATGATCCGCGCTGCCTGCTGCGCGCGACGATCCGCTCCGATGCCGAGGGCCATTATACGTTTCGCAGTGTGCTGGCCGGCGCCTACCCGGGCCGGCCCAGTCACATTCACTATCGCGTCAGCCGGCGCGGCTACCGCACGCTTGTCACGCAGTTGTATTTCGAGCGTGAACGCGGCGTCGATGCGGCGCGTGTCGCGACGCTCACGCGCGGCACAGCAGGCGGCGTTCGAAATAACGCTCGAGCCGGCGTAAGGCGTAACGCGCACGGCAGCGCCCTAACGCGCGCGGGCATTGCGTTGCAGGAAGCGGATGATTTCC
This sequence comes from Betaproteobacteria bacterium, assembly GCA_031399805.1. Taxonomy (GTDB): domain Bacteria; phylum Pseudomonadota; class Gammaproteobacteria; order Burkholderiales; family SG8-41; genus PALSA-1004. The sequence goes on from JANNPG010000102.1 coordinate 9,424, forward strand.
GCAGTGTCGAGTTCGGGTGAGGTGCGCAACACGGGATCCCCCGTCACGCGATTGGCCCACGCCATATTGCGCTGCATGCGCTCGATGACCGCGGGCCATTCGGGCGCGGCGTGGCGCTGCGGGTCGGGCAGCACATGGCATTGCGAGCAGGCAATGCTGAATATGCGCCCCGCCGGCGTATGAATGTCAGGGTATTTGTTGAGGTCGAACTCGCGCTGCGCGTGTTTTTGCAGGTAGCGCACGAGCGTCGACTGCTGGCCCGCGTCCGGCGCTTGAACCTCAGCCATCATGTCCTGCATCAGTTTGCCCAGATTGCCTTTGCCTTGCATGCGCCACACCATGCGCTCGACCACAACCGGCCATTTTGACGCGCTGTGCATCGCCGGGTTCGGCAGGTAATGACATTGCACGCAGTAGGTCGCGGCGAGGCGCGCACCGGCCGAACGCGGCTCCGGCAATTGTGCGGGCTCGACGGCCGGCGGCAGGATGCGCTCGAGCATGGCGCCATGCGGGCTTCGCGCCCAGCGATACTTTGCCGCCGCGATTTCATCAGCGGCCGCGGCAGCCGGTGTCGTCAGCGCCAAGCATGCGGCGGTTATTAGCGCTTGCGGCAGGCGCTTCACCGCATCGACCCACGGCCAGTCATTGTCACCATGCGCTTATCCCGACTTCACGCTTGCCGCATCGCCGACAATCGTGCCATCGCGCAACTCGATCACGCGATCGCAGCGCGCGGCAAGCCGCGGATCGTGGGTCACGAGCAGGAACGCGGTGCCCTTGGTCTGGTTGAAGTGGCGCATGAGTGCGAACACGTCGTCGGCGGTATGCGTGTCGAGGTTGCCGGTCGGCTCGTCGGCCAGCACGAGATCGGGTGCCAATGCCAGCGCGCGGGCGATCGCCACGCGCTGCTGCATGCCGCCGGACAGTTCGTTGGGCGGCTTCTGCAGCGCGTCCGCGAGGCCGACCGCCGTCAAGAGTTGTTGCGCGTTGGCGCGTTGTTGCCGCGTGAATTCACCGTCGCGCATGAGTCCCGGCAGCATCACGTTCTCGAGCGCGGAAAACGCCGGCAGCAAATGGTGGAACTGGAACACGAAGCCCAGCGTTTCCAGCCGCGCGCGGGTACGCTCGTCATCAGTTGCCTGCTGAATCGGGCGGCCCTTCAGCAGGTAAGAGCCCGCTGTCGGCCACTCCAGAAGCCCGATCAGGTTGAGCAGCGTACTCTTGCCCGACCCCGAGGGGCCGATCAGGCAGGCGAACTCGCCGGCGCGCAGCGTGATGTTAATGCCGTGCAGCACCTCCGCCGCGACGGCAGTGCCTTCGTTATAGGTTTTGCGGATGTCTGCCAGCTCGATGATGGCCGCGGTCATATGCGGATCGCCTGCGCGGGATCGAGGCGCGATGCGCGGCGCGCCGGCATCATGGCCGCGATAAGCCCGAGTGCCGCCGCGGCGACCAGCGTGTACAGGTATAACTCCGGCTCCAGTCGCGCCGAAAAGAGGCGCGTGCCGTCCGACGAGCGCAGTATGTTGCTCATGATGAACGTCAGCGCGTAGCCGCACGCGCAACCCGCTAGCGCGCCGCCCGCACCGATCAACGTGCCCTGCAGCAGGAACACCCGCATGATGCGGCCGCGCGACGCACCCATCGCGCGCAGAATGCCGATTTCCTTGGTTTTCTGTACCACCGCGACGACCAGCACGCTCGACACGCCGATCGCCACCACCAGCGCGAGGAAGAAGCGGACCAGCAGCGTCATGACCGTCTGATTGGAGAGCCCCGCCATGAGTTGCGGATTCGCCTGCATCCAGCTCTCGACTTCGTGCGGCATCGTGCGGCGCAGACGCACGGCCAGTTTCTCCGCGCCAAAGAGATCATCCACTGCGAGTTCGAGACTCGACACCCCACCCGGCAAAGCGTGCAAAGCCTGTGCCGGCGTCAGTCCGACGTACGCGTAGGCACGGTTGAGATTGCGGATGCCCAGATCGTAGATGCCGCGCACCTGATAAGCGTCCGCGGGCGAGGTCGGGGTCGACAGCCGCACCTTGTCGCCAAGGCCGACGCCCAGGTCTTTGGCGAGATCGGTCCCGATCAGCACGTCGCCCGGATCGAGGCGCAGGTCGCCCGCGACTATTTTTTCATTAAAGCGGGTCACCGCGACGTACGGTGCGGGTACGATGCCCATGATCGTCACCGTTTTGTTGGCGTCGCCGCGCGTGATGATGCCGGGCCCCGCGGCGATCGGAGAGATCGCCCTCACGCCGGGGGTGGCTTCGAGCGCCGGCAGCAGGGTCTGCCACTGATCGACTGAGCGCAGGCGTTGCGCGCGCGCCTGTACCTGCGGCAGCGCGGCCGCGGCTGAAGGTAGGGGCGCAGCACGCAGCGGCCGCGCCACTTCTTCCGCCGGCCGGATCACGATGTGTGCCTGCACGCCGAGCGTGCGTTTGATCAGGTCGCGCTGCAGATCGCCGAGAAAGCCGGTGATGAATACGATCACTGCGATGCCGATGGTGGTGCCCGCCACGATCATCAGCGTTTGCATGCCGCCTTCGCGCAGGAAGCGCAGCGCGACCGTCCACTCGAAACCCATCGCTCGCGCCTTAGCGGCGCACTTCCAGCGCGTGGACGCGGGCGCCGTCCTCGATGCCGCGCGTGAGCACGACGGTGTCGCCTTCGGCAATGCCGGAAAGTATTTCGTCGCGGCTGCCGGTGCGGATGCCGATTTCGACTTTCACGCTGCGCGCGGTGCCGTCACGCACCATCTGGACTGTTTGCGAGTTGCCGGATTCACGCACCGCTGCCGACGGGACGGTGAGCGCGCGATCCTTGCGCCCGACGCCGATGTCGATGGACACGGTCATGTCGGCGCGCAGGTAATCCGGCGGATCCGGCACGCGAAAGCGCGCTTCGATTGACCCGCGCGTGGTGTCGACCCCGGGGCTGATGTAATACAGCACCGCCTTGAAATTCCGCTCGGGAAAAGCATCGCTCGAGGCGAGGGCTGCCTGCCCCGCTTTCAAATAAGGCAGATTTTTCTCGTCGATCTGCGCGGTGAGCCGCGTCTCGCTGCTCGAATTGATCGTGAGCAGGCGCTTGCCCGGACTCACGATGTCGCCCGGTTCGACTGCCCGCACCAGCACCGTGCCCGGCAATGACGCGCGCAGCGTTGTTTGCGCGAGTTTTGATTCGGCCAGTTCGCGCGCGGCGCGGGCTTCCTGCTCGCGTAACACGGCTTCACGCGCGGCGACCCCGCGCGTGTCCTGCGCTTTGGCGTGGGTGCGCGCGGATTCGAGCTGGCTTTTGGCGACGGCGCGCAAGCGCTCAAGGTCCTGCAGGCGCGCTTCGCTGATAAAGCCTTTGTCGCGTAATGCGCGGTTGCGCTGATATTCGTCTTCGGCGAATCGAACGTGCGCTTCGGCCTGCACCACGGCATCGTTGGATTGCGGC
>JANNPG010000146.1:0-18476 GCA_031399805.1 Betaproteobacteria bacterium
GTGCTGTTCACATCCGACGAGGAGGGGCCGTCGGTCGACGGCACGGTGCGCGTCGTCGAAGCGCTGCGCGAGCGCGGCGAAAAAATGGATTACTGCGTGATCGGCGAGCCGACGGCGGTCAACAAACTCGGCGACATGATCAAGAACGGGCGGCGCGGCTCGCTGTCCGGCGTGCTCACCGTCAATGGCGTGCAAGGGCACGTCGCCTATCCGGAGCAAGTGAAAAACCCGGTCCATCTGGTGGCCGCTGCAATCGCCGAAATGGCCGAGACCCAATGGGACAAGGGCAACGAGTATTTCCCGCCGACCACCTGGCAGATTTCGAACTTCAACGCGGGCACCGGCGCCAACAACGTGGTCCCCGGCGAAGCGCACATTAGATTCAATTTCCGCTTTGCGACATCGAGCACGCTGGAGTCGCTGCAGACGCGCATGCACGGCATCCTCGACAAGCACGGCGTGCCCTATGATCTTGCGTGGCGTTACGACGGCCGGCCGTTTCTGACAAAAAAGGGCGATCTGGTCGCCGCGGTGGCCAAAGCGATCAAGACCGTGACCGGCCTTACAACGGAACTGTCAACGACTGGTGGCACCTCGGACGGGCGTTTCATCGCCGACATCTGCGCGCAAGTCGTCGAATGCGGCCCGACCAACGCGACGATTCACAAGATCAACGAATGCATCAACGTGGAAGAGCTAGAACAGTTGCCGAAGATTTATCTGCATACGCTAAAGAATCTCCTGATCAAGTAGATCAAAAACTTATTTGCCGCCGATGAACGCCGATGAACGCCGATGGAAAATCAAGATCCTGAATCTACAGAGCATATGGAGGAAGTATTTTCTAAGCAGCTTTCTATGCTCTCCATCTCTTAACGTTTTTGGGTTTGATCTTATCGGCGTTCATCGGCGTTCATCGGCGGCTAAATCGATTGAGATGTTTTTGTGATTGGAGAAAGCGATGGCGCGCTCGGATAATGTAATGGAACTCCCCAAAGACCTGCCGGTGCCGCAGGACGACGGCGCGTGCGATCACCTGACCGGCATGAACCTGCCGTCAATAACGCTGCGCTCGACGCGCGGCCGCGCGGTCGATCTGTCCAAACTCAAAGGCACGACGGTCGTCTACATCTACCCGCGCACCGGCCGCCCCGACCAGGAACTGCCGACCGGCTGGAACACGATCCCCGGCGCGCGCGGCTGCACGCCGCAATCCTGCGCATTCCGCGACCACTACCAGGAACTCAAAGACCTCGGCGTCGCGGAACTATTCGGCCTGTCGACCCAGGACACCGCGTATCAGCAGGAAGCGGTCGAGCGGCTGCATCTGCCGTTCGAGATCCTGAGCGACAAAAAGCTGCAATTGACGCAAGCGCTGAAGTTGCCGACCTTTGAAGTCGACGGCATGAAACTCATCAAGCGCATCACGCTGGTTGTGCGCGACGCGAAAATCGTGAAAGTGTTTTACCCGGTGTTTCCGTCGGACAGGAACGCGGGGGAAGTGATTGCGTGGCTGAGTGCGAAGCGAAGTGATTAACCAAAAAACCAACGTCAGGTTGCGTAAATTTCAGTCTGCTTCAACCAGTTCCAGAAGTATCTCCGCATTTCGCGCGCCTTCAACAACATCGACTTCCGGCTTTCTTCGTTGATGAATTGCCTGAACAAAGTCATCAATAAGTCCGACAAATGGATTTACGACAGGAAAGTCAAAATCACCTTCGTTGGTCCAGATACGCCCTGCGGCTTCCCGTCCAAAGGTATCTTCGCAAATCACCCAACCTTTTGAGCCATAAATTTCGAGCCGGCTGGGCGCATCAAAAAGAACCGAGGCGCATATTTCTGCCGTTGCACCGCCTTCAAACTTGAATGCCGCCACAGCAGTTTCGTCGTGCGGACCTTGCCAATTTTCACGGGCAATCACGCCTTTTGTTTGGGTCATTTCTCCCTGAGCTGGTTTCAAAATCCAACGACTGAGATCAACGAGGTGGGTGCCATTTGCACCCAAACTCCACCAGCGGCCAACTTCCGATGATGCGCGCCAGTTGCTTGAATCGGGTTGCTTCCCGGTCCATAAACTACGTACGTGATGGATATCACCGAACCTGCCGGCACGAACAGCGTTTACAACGGAACGATGTCCTGCGTGCCAACGCAGTCGATAGCAGAGAGCCAGAGTAATTTGCGATTGCGAACAGCTTTCAAGAACCCGCGAGATTCCATCAGCGTCTGTCGCCAGTGGTTTTTCGAGGAGCACATGCTTGCCTGATCTTGCAGCTGCAACCGCCTGTTCCGAGTGCAGTTTATCCGGGGTGGCTATTATGACCGCATCAAGATCCGGATCTTCAAGAAGTGATTTAAGCGAGGTATGAGCGGGAGAACTTGACTGTGCTCTAAACTTTGTGGCGAATTTTGTCGCTCGATCCGAATCGCGGCTTAGAACGCTCCACAACTGAGCGTGCTCTGTCTGAAGGAGAGCTGGAGCATGTCCGCCAGAGGCGATACTGCCGGTTCCCAGAATTGCGATGTTTAGTTTCTTCATTTCGATACGACTGGCAGCCTAACGTTTTCTGCATTACGCCAGCCACGGCAACTCGCTATGATGCTTCTTCTCAAACGCCTCGATCTCTTTGATGTTCTGCATCACGAGACCGATATCATCGAGCCCCTTCAACAAACGCTCTTTATGATTGGCGTCGATGTCGAAGCGGTAAGTCGCGCCGTCGGGTCCGGTCACGGTCTGCGATTCGAGGTCGATGCCGATCTCTGCGCCGGGCTGGTCGCGCAATTGCCGGCGCAATTTCTGGCATGTCGCATCGGGCAATACCACGGGCAGCATGCCGTTTTGCAGTTCGTTGCCGTAGTGAATGTCGCCGAAGCTGGGCGCGATGACCGAGCGGATGCCATAGTCGAACAGCACGTAGACCGCCGCTTCGCGCGACGAGCCGCAGCCGAAATTGGCGCCCGCGACCAGTATCTTCGCATTGCGATACGACGCCTGATTCAGGACGAAGTCGGTACGGTCTTTGCCGTCGGCGTCATAGCGTATGTCGTGAAACGCGAGCTTCTCGTAGCCCGGCTCGCGTAGCCTGCGCAGGAAGCGCGCCGGGATGATTTTGTCGGTATCGATGTTCGCGAGTTCGAGGGGCGCTGCGACCGCAGTGATCCCGGTGAATGGCTGCATAAGTGCTATTCCTATTAAAGCGTAGCCGCGGAGGACGCAGAGGACGCGGAGGAGAAACGTAGAGCCGCAACAGGTAATTTGCGCATAATTTTGTTCATGTTTCTTATTCTTTTCTTCATTTCGTTTTCCTTTTGGATCCCTCTGCGTCCCCCGCGTCCTCTGCGGCAAGGCTTTAGCTCATTAACTTGCGAACGTCAGTGAGCGTGCCCGTCACGGCCGCGGCAGCGACCATCGCGGGGCTCATCAGGTGAGTGCGAGCGCCCTTGCCCTGCCGGCCTTCGAAATTGCGGTTTGATGTAGACGCGCAGCGCTCGCCCGCCGGCACGGTGTCGCCGTTCATGGCGGCGCAACTCGAACAGCCCGACGCGCGCCAATCGAAACCCGCTGCGATGAAAATTTTGTCGAGACCCTCGGCTTCGGCCTGCCGCTTGATCGTGCTCGATCCCGGCGACACCCACGCCGGAACCACGCTCTTTCTTCCCTTCAGCACCGCTGCCGCCGCGCGCAGGTCTTCGATGCGGCCGTTGGTGCAGGTGCCGATGAAAGCACGGTGTATCTTGAGACCGTCGAGCCGCGTGCCCGGTGTCAGTTCCATATAACGCAGCGCCTGCTCCATGTGCGAACGCTTGTCGGCGTCGCCCGCCGACGCAGGATCGGGGACGGTTGCGGAAATTGATACCGCTTCTTCGGGACTCGTGCCCCACGTGACCATGGGTGTCAGCGTTGCAGCATCGAGTGTGACTTCGCGATCGAAGGGCGCGCCGTCGTCCGTCGGCAGCGACTGCCAGAACAGCAGCGCCTGGTCCCATTGCAGGCCGCGCGGCGTGAACTCGCGGCCTGCGAGATAAGTGTAGGTCTTGTCGTCCGGCGCAATCATGCCCGCGCGCGCGCCGGCTTCAATCGCCATATTGCACACGGTCAAACGGCCTTCCATCGTCAGCGCGCGGATCGCGGCGCCGGCAAATTCAATCGCATGGCCGGTACCGCCCGCGGTGCCGATTTTGGCGATGATGGCGAGCACAATGTCCTTGGCGGTAACGCCGGCCGGAATGGCGCCGTCAACGGTCACGCGCAATGTTTTCGGTTTTTTCTGCCACAGGCATTGCGTCGCGAGTATTTGCTTCAACTGCGAGGCACCGATGCCGACCGCGTACGCGCCAAATGCGCCATGCGTTGACGTGTGCGAATCGCCGCAGGTAATGACGAGCCCGGGTTGCGTGATGCCGAGTTCAGGGCCGACCACGTGCACGATGCCCTGCTGGGGGTGCTCGAGGCCGAAATAATTGTCGATGCCGTTGGCTTTTGTATACTTTGCGAAGAGGTCGAGCATGTTGCGCATTTCGGAATCGGTGACGGCGGCCAGACCCTGCTCGCGGTTGCGCGTCGGCACGTAGTGATCGGCCGTCGCGAACGTCTGGCGCGGCTTGCGCACCTTGCGACCGTCGGCGGCGAGCGCGCCGAATGCGTGAAACGAACCTTCATGCACGAAGTTGCGATCGACGTGCAGCAGCGCTTCGTTTTCGCCGCGTTTTACGATCACGTGGCGGTCCCAGATTTTCTCGAACATCGTTTGCGGCATCAGGCGGCCTCCTCTTGTGGGTGAAAGCTTAGCACGTAGCGCGGCGGGCGCGCGTCAGGCTTCGTGTATCATCATCGCGGATCTACATTGGGGAGTATCAGCATGGCATTGAAAGGCAAAACCGTCCTCGTCACCGGCGCGAGCGGCGGTATCGGCGAGGCGTTCGCGCGTGCGTTTGCGGCGGAAGGCTGCAACATCGTATTCAACGGACTCGGCGATCCGGCGGCAATCGAGAAGCTGCGCGCCGACATCGCCCAGAGCGGCGTCGAGGTCGTTTACCACCCGGCCGACGTCGGCAAACCCGATGAAGTCGAAGCGATGATGGGCGCAGCGCTGAAACGCTTCGGCGCCATCGACATCCTGATCAACAACGCGGTGACTCGCCATTACGCGCCGGTCGAGGCGTTTCCGGTGGACAAGTGGGACCGCGCGCTGGCGGTGAATCTGTCAGCGGCCTTCCATACCGTCCGCCTTGCGCTGCCCGCGATGAAAGCGCGCAACTGGGGCCGCATCATCAACATGGCGTCGATCCATGCGACCAAACTGGTCAGGGACCGTATCGACTACATGACGACCAAGGCCGCGATCGTCGGGTTCACGCGCGCGGTGGCGCTGGAGTGCGCCGCAACCGGCGTCACGTGCAACGCAATTTCACCGGGCTGGGTACTGACGCCGCATGCCGAAGGCCAGATCGCGCGGCAGATGGCGGAAAAAAAACAGACGCGTGAAGAGGCGCTGCGCGACCTCGTCGATGTCCGCCAGCCCAGCCGCCGGCCCATCATGCCCGCCGAAGTGGCGGCGCTCGGCGTGTTTTTGTGCAGCGACGCGGCGGCCAATATCTGCGGCGCGGCGTTGCCCATCGACGGCGCGTGGGCGACGAGTTAAGAAAGGTCTGACGAAATCCTCAACCGTTCGCCCTGAGGTATCGAAGGGTGGACGCTATCGCTCGATAAGTATTTTTGTTCGTGGTTCTATACATCAGCACGAGCGGACCTAATCAAGCGTCCTTAATGCAGCATTCAGCGGGGAGTGCCGCTCTGTCGTTCGCGTTTAAGACGCATCTCCATAAACGGCACCAATCCCCCGCTGTCGAGTATCGCTATGAGTTCGGGCGGAAACGCCGGAATCGAATAGGACTTGCCGGCGACCGTGATTTTGCCGGCAGTCAAATCTGCCGACGCTTCCGCGCCTGCCTCCGCTTGCGCAACCGCGGCGGGGCAGATTGCGATCGGCAGCCCGATGTTGATCGCGCTGCGATAGAAAATCCGGCTGAAGCTGGCCGCGACGACGCATGCAATGCCGGCGCCTTTGATCGCGATCGGCGCGTGCTCGCGCGAACTGCCGCACCCGAAGTTTTCGCCCGCGAATATCAGGTCACCCGGCTTGACGCGATCCGCAAATCCCGGAAACACTTCCGAGAAGCAGCCGCGGCCGAGTACCTGGGGATCGGTGTTGCTCAGTAACGTGGCAGGGATGATGACGTCGGTATCGACGTGATCGCCGAACTTGTGGATGCGACCGGTGAATATCATTGCAGCACCTCCTGCGGATCGACTATCGCGCCCGCCACCGCGGTCGCCGCCGCGACGTAGGTGCCGGCGAGATAGATCTGGGCGTCGCGATGACCCATGCGGCCGCGGAAATTTCTGTTGTGGGTCGCGACACACACGTCGGTGGCGCTCAGCGCGCCCATGTGGATGCCGGCGCACGGCCCGCAACCCGGCGGGTTCACGGTTGCGCCCGCATCGATGAATACTTCGACGAGTCCCGATTTCACGGCATCGCGATAGACGGACGCGGTCGCCGGCGTAATCATGAGCCGCACGCCCTTCGCGACCTTGTTGCCGCGCAGCACCTGCGCCGCCTGCTCAAGGTCGATCATGCGTCCGTTCGTGCAGGTCCCGATGTTGACCTGCGTGACCTTGGTGCCGCGGACTTCCCTCGCCGGGACGACGTTGCTCGGCAGGAACGGTTTCGCCACGAGTGGAGTCAAGCTACCCACATCGATGTCGAGTGTTGCCTCGAACTCCGCGTCGGGGTCGCTGCGCACCACGTCGTATCCACTCTGCGTGCGGGCACGCACGTACGCTTCGGTCTTCTCATCAGGCTCCATGACGCCGGTCTTCGCCCCCATCTCGATCGCCATATTGGCGATGGTGAAGCGCTCATCCTGGTCCAGGTGCGCGAGCGCGTCGCCGCAGAATTCGATTGCCTTGTAACGCGCCCCGTCCACGCCCAGCTCTTTCAGCGTCGCCAGAATGAAATCCTTGCTGGTCACGTACGGCCCGGGTTTGCCCGTGTAGCGAACGCGTATCGTCGGAGGCACCAGCAACCACGACTCGCCGAACGCGAACACGTACGCGATATCGGTCGATCCCATCGGAATGGAAAACGCGCCGAGCGCGCCGGCGGTGCAGGCATGCGAATCCGCATTCATGATAAGCATCCCCGGCCGGATCAGGCCCAGCTCCGGCGCCAGCGCATGGTCCATGCCTTCGCAATTGGCGTAAAAGTGCTTGATGCCTTGCTGCTCGCAAAAAATGCGCAGTCCTTCGACCGCGGTCGCAAGTTGGATGTCGCGAAACGGCATATGCCGTCCCGCCATGACGCAAATCTTGTCGGGATCGAATACCTTGGACGCGCCCGCCGCGTGGAACTGCTTCAACGCGAGCGGCGTGGTGAAATCGTTCGCCATCGCAAGATCGACCCGCGTGGTCACGATCTCGCCGACCGCGACGTGTTTTTTGCCGGCGGCGCGGGCGAGAACCTTTTGCGCTATGGTGCTTGGCATGTATTTGCCCCTTTTTGAATTTCGGTTTTCGTAAAGTGCGTTACGTGCTGTCGCGCGCAATGATTTCGAAACCCACATCAATGACAACCGGCTTGCGATGTTTGACGCCGCTGTGCCGCTCCAGTATTAACTCAGCGGCGCGGCGCCCGATCTCGTAGCGCGGAATTTTGAGCGCGGTCAGCGCGGGACTTACCTGCGCGGCGATCTCGTGGTCGTCGAAGCTTGCAATCGCGACCCGCCCCGGCACTCTCCAGCCGCGGCGCTGACATTCGAGCGCCGCGCCGACCGCCAGCACGTCGCCCGCAAAAAAAACCGCGTCAGCACCTGCTTCGACGAGTTTTACGAGCGCGGCGCCGCCGCTCGCGAAGCCGCCCTCGACTTCGATGATGCGCGCGGGATCGATAGTCAGCGCGGCTTCCCGCAAGGCTGCCTTGTAGCCTTTCAGCCGTGCGGCGGAGCGCGCGGTGATAGCGGTGGCGAGGCTCGCGAATCCGATACGCCGGTAGCCGCGCTCAACGAGGTGGCGCGTCATCGCCTTGCCGGCGGCGTAATTCGAGTAGCTCACGACCATGTCGAGAGGGCTGCGAGTGAGGTCGCCGACTTCAACGACGGGTATGCCCGATTTGAGCAGCAGCTTACGCGCGTGCGGCGAGCGCACCACATCGTGCAGCACGATACCGCAGGGGCGTTGGGCGAGGAAGGCCGTGACCAGATCTTCTTCCTCGTCAGGCGAGTAATGGCTGTCGCCCAGCATCAGGTTGATGCCGCGTGCGCGCAGCGCGTCCGACATGCCGTGGCTGGTGGCCGCGAACAACGAGTTGCGCACGCTCGGCACGATCGCGGCGACGAGCTTGGTGCGATTGAATGCGCGCAATCCGCCGGCCAGCTCGTTGGGCACGTAGCCGACGTCGCGCACGGCGCGCGCGATGCGGCGACGGGTCTTTTCGGAAACCTGGTCCGGCGCGCGCAACGCGCGCGACACGGTCATGGCCGAAACGCTCGCGCGCTTCGCCACATCCTGCATGCGCGCGTGCGTGGCTGATTGGTCGGCGCGGCGGCTCATTTCATCGCGGACAGGAAAAACTTGACAAAGCATCATAACATAAGCGACATTTCATGTTATCGATAACATGCCGGAATCACCCCGATGCAACCCCTCATCATCTGCGCCGCCGTCACGGGCGGCGCGCCGGCGCGGTCGAAGACGCCGCACCATCCGGTGACGCCGGACAAAGTCGCGGCAGACGCGGTTGCCTGCTGGCGCGCGGGTGCTGCCATCGTGCACATTCACGCGCGCTTGTCCGACGAGTCGACGAGCAGCGAAATCGCCGCTTATCGCGATACGATCGACCGCATCCGCGCCGCCGGCTGTGATGCGATTCTGAGCCTGTCGGCGGGCGACGACGGCGGTCGCGCCGACCACGCGCAACGGCTGCGCGTCGCGGAGGCGGGCGAAGAACTGGTGTCACTCGATTTGGGACCGATCAACCTAGGCTCGCGGCTCTACGACAACCGGCCGTCGTACTTGCGGGAGATGGCGAAACGCATGCAGGAGCTCGGCGTCAAACCCGAGATCGACGTGCTCGACAGCGGTCACCTCGAAAGCCTCGCCACTTTGATCAAGGACGGCCTGGTAAAGCCGCCCTATCACGTGCAATTGGTGTTTGGCGTGCCGGGCGGCATTCCGCTCGATCTGCGGCTGCTGCCCGTGCTCGTGTCGCGCCTGCCGCCCGGTTCGGAGTGGTCGATCTCGTGCCAGACCTCGGATTTCGAAACGTTCCTGCGCTTTCAGATGGCGGCGTTCGTCGATGGCGGACACGTGCGAACCGGCATGGAGGACCACGTCTACGTGCGTCCCGGTGAGCTCGCGCGCAACAACGCGGAAATGGTCGAACAATGGGCCGTCACCGCGCGCACGTTCGGCCGGCCGGTGGCCACACCCGCTGAGGCACGCGGTATGCTCGGAATCGGCGACTCACATAGCTGACACGAGCGCCTGGGAGAAATAATCATGACAACAGTTAACGCCGAGCGCTATACGCTTTTCCTGCAGCCCGGATGAAGCAGCTGCCTGCAGACGAAAGAGTTTCTTTCGCATAACAACATCGATGTCGAGATCGTCGACGTGGTGAATCATCCCGGAGGCCGCGAGCGCCTGCATGCATTGGGCGTGCGTCACATCCCGGTGCTCGCGCGCGGCGCCCAGTACGTGATGGGCCAGGTTATCGCCGACGTGGCGAAGTTTGTCGGCATCGCGAATTTTAGCGAGGTGAAGCTGCCGCCCACCCAACTTATGCGGAAGTGGCTCATCGTGTTATCCGCAGGCCAGCGCTATATACGCCAGTATCCGGCCGCGCGTCTCGACGAGCGCTTGATCGATACGCGCGACCAATCGACCCTCCACATGGGGTATCACGTGTTCCGCATCGGACATGCATTTCTCGAAACCGCGGTGAATAGCGTCGAGGATTGGGCGTCGATATCGATGGAAATGCCGCCCGCGGCATTGCGCAGCGGAGACGATGTTGCCGCTTATGGCGAAACGGTCAAGAGCCGTTTAAGCGATTGGTGGAAAGCGCAGACCGACAAATCATGCAGCGTTCAAGTCAAGACGTTCACGGGCGTGCAGCCGCTGCGCGATTTTCTCGAGCGGCAGACCTGGCATTCGGCGCAGCACGTTCGCCAGCTTGCCGCGGTGCTCGAAGGTTTGGGTATCGAACCCGAGGGCAGGCTCAGCGCTGACGATCTGGCCGGACTGCCGCTGCCAAAGGCTTTGTGGGAATGAAGGCGCACACATGAAGATCGGATTCATAGGGCTCGGGCGCATGGGCCTGCCGATGGCGCAGCGGCTCATCGACGCCGGCCACGCGCTCACTGTCTACAACCGCAGCCAAAGTGCCGTGCAAAAGCTCCTCGCCAAAGGCGCGCAGGCGGGGGCGTCGCCCCAGGACGTCGCACAGCAGGTCGAAGTGCTGATCACGTGCTTGTTGACGCCGGCGCAGAGCGAAACCATTTATCTCGGTGACAAGGGCGCGATACACGGCGCACGGAGCGGGCAGATATTCATCGACACCGCAACCGTCGACCCGATGACCACGCGCCGCATCGCCGCTGCGCTTGCCGCGAAAGGGATTGCGCTGATCGACGCGCCGATTTCGGGCGGACCCAACGGCGCGGAAGCCGGCACGCTCAGCATCATGGCAGGCGGCGAAACAGCGGCGGTCGAGAAAGTGCGGCCCATCTTCGAAGTATTGGGCAAGAAAATTTTTCACATGGGACCGGTGGGCAGCGGCGTGTCCACCAAGATCTGCAATCAAATACTTACCGGCACCACGCACGCGCTGGTCGCCGAGGCCATGGTGCTCGGGACCAAGCTCGGACTCGACCCGCAGCGCTTGTTCGATGTGCTCAAGGTGAGTTCCGGGCAAAGCAACTCGCTCGAACGCGCAGTGCCGAATTACATCCTGCCGCGGAAGTTCGAAGCCGCTTATTCGGTCGAAGGCATCATCAAGGATCTCGAGTGCGCGATCCACGCGGCCAAGGCGTGCGGCGTGCGCCTGCTCTTGCCGACCATTGCGCAGCAGATGTACCAGGAGGCATGCGGCCTCGGCCACGGACAAAAAGACGTTGCGGCGGTCGTGCTGCCGATGGAAGCGATTGCGGGGGTCGAAGTCAAACCGAAATAGCTGTGCCGCGGCCAAGACCAGTACACCCACGCGGCGCAGACCGAGGAATAAGGAGGAGGAAATGAAGCATCGCGGATTTGCGCTCGCGCTTTGTATCGCGCTGTCGTTAAGCGGAGCACGCGCACTCCACGCGCAGGACTATCCGGTGAAGCCGGTGCGCTTTATTGTGGGCTTCGCGGCCGGCGGCGCGAGCGATACCCTCGCCCGCATCGTCGCGCAAAAGCTGACCGAGAGTTGGGGACAGAACGTGGTGGTCGACAATCGCACCGGAGCGGGCGGTACCATCGGTGCGGACATGGTGGTGAGAGCGCAACCCGACGGCTACACGATATTCGTCGGCGATTTCGGGCCCAACGTGTTGGCGGGGAGCCTCTATGCGAAATTGCCCTACGACCCGTTTACCGGTTTCGCTCACGTCACGCAGATGGTGTCGTTTCCCCTCGTGTTGCTGGTGCCCGCCGCGTCGCCGCTGGCCGGAGTGAAGGACCTGATCGAACAGGCGAAGGCGAAGGCGGGGGGGCTGCGCTACAGTTCGTCGGGCATCGGGACATCGCCGCATATGTTTATTGAGCTAATCAACCTCATGGCGAATGTGACGACCACGCCGATTCATTACAAAGGCGGTGCGCCGGCGCTGGTCGGGCTGGTCGCGGGGGAAGGGGATTTCAGCATGGTCTCGGTATCCACTGCGCTGGCCCAGTTGAGCGCCGGAAAAATCCGCGCCATCGGCGTGACCAGCGCAAAAGCGGTGTCCCGCCTGCCGACCGTGCCGCCGATCGGCAATACGCTGCCCGGCTATGATGCAGTTTCCTTTTACGGATTACACGCACCGGCGCAAACGCCTCCGCAGATCGTGGCGAAACTGCAGCAGGAGGTGAGCAAAGTCATGCGCCGGCCGGAAGTCAAAGAACGCTTCGACGGGTTGGGGATGGACGTTGTTCCGGGCAACACACCCCTGGAATTCACTGCATTCATGCGTAAACAGATTAACATATGGACGAAGGTCGCCAAGGCGGCCAACGTGCGCGCGGACTGAGTGCGTCCGAAGGCCCGGACCAAACGCTGCATTACATGACCAAGGAGCAGGCAATGAAACATATCGGGTTTGCTATGGCGTTTTGTATCGCAATCGGGGGTGGTGCGGCGGACACGGTCCACGCCCAGGATTATCCGAGCAGGCCAATCCGGCTCATCGCGCCGTTCGCCCCGGGCGGGTCCACCGATACGGTGGCACGCATACTCGCGCAGCGCTTGACCCAACAGATGGGACAGAACGTGATCGTCGACAATCGCACCGGCGCCGGCGGCACCATAGGCGCGGATATGGTCGCGCGGGCGGTGCCCGATGGCTACACCCTGCAGGTTGGCGACTTCGGTCCGAACGTCGTGGCGGCCGCGCTGTTCGCCTCGCTCCCGTACGATCCGATCACGAGCTTTACGCACATCTCGCTCGCGGTCAGTTTTCCGCTCGTACTGGTGGCACCCGTCTCGTCGCCGATCAGTGGGCTCAAGGATTACATCGAGCGGGCGCGCTCCAGGCCGGGCGCGCTGCGCTACGGTAGCGCGGGCGTGGGCACATCGCCGCATGTGTTCATGGAACTGCTGCAAAGCCTGGCCAGGATCGAAATTGTGCACGTGCCGTACAAGGGCGGCGCACCAGCGGTCGTGGGGGTGATGGCGGGTGAAGTCGATAGCGCGATGGTTGCGGTGTCCTCGGCGGTCGCCCAACTCGGCGCCGGCAAGCTCAAGGCGTTCGGCGTAACGAGCGCGACACCGAGCGCGCGTCTGCCCGGCGTGCCGGCAATCGCGAGCCTGGTGCCGGGCTATGAGGGGCTCAACTTCCACGGATTGCACGGGCCGGCTGGGTTGCCTGCACCGATCGCGCTGCGCTTGTCGCAGGAAGTCTCCAAGGCCGTGCGCAGTCCGGAATCAAAAGAACGGCTGGACGGGCTCGCGATGGACGCGGCCGGCAGTTCGCCGGCCGAATACGACGCATTCATCAGGCAGCAGGTCAAGCAATGGGTGCCGTTCGTGAAGTCGGCCGGCATACGCGCTGAATAGAGTGGCGGCGGTGCGCGCTTATGCTCCCGGTACGCGTCGGAGTAAGTGCGGGCTTACCTGTGAAGCCTTATTCTTAAAGGCTCGCGCGCTGGTCCGCGGGCACGCCGTAGCGTTCTTCGAGTTCCTGTATTTCCGGTAACCCGGCGATTTCCGTGAATTCTTTAAACGTCGCGACTTTGTTGCGCATGTGCGCGATCGAGCCGGTGCGTTTCAATTCCGCGAGCATGTTTTGCATCGCGGGAATGGCGGCGAGGATGATCCAGTTCGGATAAATCGCGATGCGAAAGCCAAGCTTGCCGAGTTCGTCGGCCGGCAAATCGGGCGTCTTGCCGCTCGCCGCCATGTTGTAGAGCAGCGGCACGCCTTTGAAATGACTGGATACGCGCTCGACTTCGGCGCGGCCGACCGGCGCTTCGATGAACAGCACGTCGGCGCCCGCTTCGCGGTAACGCTCGCCGCGCTCGAGCGCCGCCTCCAGCCCCTCGATCGCGATGGCGTCGGTGCGCGTGATGATCACGAAATCCGCATCGCGCCGCGCGTCGCACGCCGCCTTGATCTTCGCCACCATTTCCGCCGTCGGTATCACGCGCTTGCCGGCGAGGTGGCCGCAGCGCTTGGGCCAGCCCTGGTCTTCGATATGCACGCCCGCGACACCCGCTTTTTCGTAGTCGCGTATCGTGCGGCGCGTGTTGATCGGATTGCCGTAACCGGTGTCGGCATCGGCCACCACCGGCAGTTCGCACGCGTCGACGATGCGGCTCGCGTTGTCGATCATTTCGGTCGCGGTCAAGAGGCCGACGTCCGGCATGCCCAGCCGCGTGAGGCTGGTGCCGAAGCCCGTCATGTACGCAGCGTCGAATCCCGCCAGCCTGACCAGTCGCGCGGCGAGTCCGTCGGCAACGCCGGGCGCAACGAGGCAGCCGGGCCCGGCCAGCAATTTACGTAGTTGGGTGGTTACTCGTTCCAAAGGCGTCTCCTTATCCAGTTCGTTATTCGATTTTGACGCCGGGATGCGGCATGAGCGCAGAAAACATTAATGCGTTTCATAGCGGGGCCGCGGCGCGCGCGAGTCCGCCGGCATCGGCGAGTTCGGCAATCGTCCAGCACCGCGCGATCAGCGCGTCAATCTGCTGCGCAGGCAATATGCCGTGCGCGAGACCGCGCACCTTGGCTTCCAGTTCGCCATCGCCCATGGGATTCTCCGCGCTGCCGGTCACGCACTCGACGTGTTTGACGAGCACGCTGCCGTCTTTCAGCGCTATCGCGACCTTGGCAGCGACTTCCTTCAGTTGCGCATCGGCGGTGGCGGTGACGCGTTCGCGCAGGGCGCGCACTTCCGGATCGTTGACCCGCTCGTCGCTGTACTGGTGCTCGCCGGCGGCACCGTCGATCAGCGCAACCGCGGCGGAGTGGTAGATACTCCATTTCGATTTGAGCCCGTTCGGCGGCGCCTCAATGCCGGTCAGTTCGAGCGCGCGCGGACTGACGATCATCGCAACGCGCTCGATAGCCTCTGCGCGCAAATCATGTTCGTTGCGCAACTGTATGCAGGCATCGATCACCGGATGCGCGACGACGCCGCAGGCGAACGGCTTGTAGCTGTTAGCGAGAATCTCGTAGGTTGTGCCGAGGCCGGCGGTCATCATTGCGAGGTCGTGCTCCGGCGCGAGCACGTTTGCAAAGCCGTGCGGCCCCTCCAGGCTCGTTTCGGCGGCGGTAAACCCCTGCTGCGCAAGGAGCGCCGCGAGCACGCCGTTTTGCGCCGCGCGGCCGTGAATGAACGCTTTGGTCATGGTGCCGGCCATTTCGCGCGTGCCCGCGGCCTGTGCGCAGGCAATGCCGAGTGCGTGCGTGGTTTGATCTTCGTTAAGGCCGAGCGCGCGTGCGGCGGCGGCGGCGGCGCCGAACACCCCGGTGGTGCCCGTGATGTACCAATGCGAGTTATGTGCAAACCAGATCGCGTTGGCAATGCGGCATTCGATTTCCACGCCGATGATGAATGCGAGCAAAAAGTCGCGCCCGCTCAGCGGCTGGCGCTCCGCGAGTGCGAGCAATGCCGAGGCCACCGGGACGCTGGGGTGGAGCAGGGTGCGCAGGTGGGTGTCGTCGAAATCGAGCACGTGCGCGCTCATGCCATTAATCAGCGCCGCGTGCAATGCGTCGACGCGTTCGCGCCGGCCGATGAGCGTGCACTGATCGCCGCCTGATAACGGCAGCAGTGCGGCAAGCGCGTGTTCGATCGCCGGGTGTTTTGAGCCGCCGAGCGCGCAGCCGATCCAGTTGAGCAGCGAGCGCGCAGCTTCGTGTTGCGCGGCGGCGGGAATGGCGGCGAAGCGCGCATTCAATGCGTAGCGCGCAAGTTCGCGGGCCAGCGTCATGCGCTGCGCCGCTCTAATTCAATCAGCACGTATGCCCGCCGCCTTGACGACTTTACCCCATTTGACGATTTCGGATTTGATGAATGCGGCAAATGCCTGCGGCGTATTGGTGTCCGCTTCATAGCCGTGCACGGCGATGCGCTCGCGGATGTCGGCAGCGCGCATGATTTTCACGAATTCGTCGTGTAGCCGGGAGACGATGGCCGCGGACGTGCCCTTGGGCGCAAGCACGCCGTACCAGGTGTTTGCGTCGTAACCCGCGACCCCGCTCTCGGCGACCGTCGGTAAGTCCGGCACCGCCGGCGAGCGCTTCGCAGTGGTCACCGCCAGCGCGCGCAACCTGCCCGCTTTGACCTGCGGCAGCACCGACGGCATGGTCGCAAACCCGATGGCCGCCTCGCCGGCGACCAGGCTGATGACCGCCGGCCCGCCGCCTTTGTACGGGATATGCACGAGGTCCACGGCGGTCAGGCTCTTGAAGAGCTCGCCCGCCAGATGCGCCGAACTGCCGCTGCCGGAAGATGCGTAATTGAGTTGCCCCGGCTTCGCCTTCGCCAGCGCGATCAACTCCTGCACCGATTTGGCGGCAATCGACGGATGCACGACAAGGATGTTGGGGGTGGCGGCGAGCAGGGTAATTGGCGCGAAGTCCCGGGAGAGATCGTAGCCGGGCTTGGCGTAGAGCGTCATGTTGACCGCATGCGCGATGTTGCCCATCAGAAGGGTGTAGCCGTCGGGTGCTGCGCGCGACGCGATTTCGGCGCCGATGTTCGCACCCGCGCCCGGCCGGTTGTCCATGACGATCGTCTGGCCGAAATTCTCGCCGAGTTTCTGGCCGACGATGCGCGCCAGCGTGTCGGTGCCGCCGCCTGGCGGAAACGGGAGGATAAAACGCAGCGGGCGATTCGGAAATTGAGTGATTGACACAGGCGCTTGCGCAACAAACACGGCGGCCGCGGCCGACTCGCGGGCGTTCGCACCCCATAAATGGGAACCCTGCTCGCTGCTCGCGTCCAGCCCGCCCGGCGGGAACGGCAGGATGTAACGGATCGGCTTCGTCGGATAGTCTTGCGCGGTGGCCGTGGTGCAGCCGAAAGCCGCGAGAATGCCTGCCCACAGCAAGTAGCGTTGCATGGTGATCCTCCTCATGGTGATCCTCCTTTAACCCGCGGCGCGGGCGCGCGGACGCGACGCGAAATCGAATATCGCATCAGGGCGCTTGTCGAGCGCCCAAAGTGCTTCGAGCAACTCGCGTGACTTCACATCGCCGATCACCGGCATCGCGAGTTCGAGAAACTTGTCGTTGACCTCGTCATCCGAGAGCGGCATTTCCGGGTCGCCCTTGCGCGTGGGCTGAAAATGCTTGAACACCCGCCCGTCAGTCAATTCCACTTCGACGTGCGCGGCGCGCTGGCCGGGATAACCCTTGGACAACTCGGGATCGGCGATGACGTCGACTTTCGCGAGCACTGCGCGCACGTCCGGATCGAGCAGGCGTTCCGGCGCGAACGCGACCAGTCGCACGCTGCCGTGCACGAGCGCATGCGCGGTCACGTACTGCATACTGAACTTGGCCTGGTACTCGCCTGCGGGGTCAGGATTGTCGGTAATGTCGGTGCCGGCCTTGTAGGTGGCGATCTTCACGCGCTTCACATCGCGCCACGTGAAGCCATGCGTCTTTTGCAGATGGAGCACGCCGTCGATCGGCGCGAAGGTGTGGCCGCAGCAGCCGTGATTCTTGAACGTCACGCGCGTGATGTGGTAATCGACGCCGAGTTCTTTCACCGCCTTGGCCCAGTCGGGATTGACGCTCATCGCGGCGCCGAAGCCGACTTCGCCTTCGAGCATGTCGAGCGCGCCGGTCAGCCCTTTAGCCGCGGCCATTGCCGCCATCGCGCCGACGTCGGCGGCGTGCCCGCCGTGCAGCGGCTTGGTCATGCATTGCGAGCGAAACGCCTGCTGCAGCCCCGATGCGAACGAGCCGGCGGTGCCGAGCGCGTGCGCGAACTGCTCGCGGTTGCAGCCGAGCACGGTCGCCACCGCCGCCGCGGCGCCGAACGAGCCGACGGTGCCGGTGGTGTGCCAGAATCTGTAGTGCGAAGGCATGATCGCTTCGCCGATGCGTGTCGAGGTTTCATAGCCGACTATCACACCGCGCAAAAACGTTTCGCCGGATGCGCCTATCGTCTGCGCGGCGGCGAGCGCCGCGGAAATAACCGGGCTGCCCGGGTGGTAGCCGGCATCGCGGTAAATATCGTCGAACTCGACGGAGTGCGACGCCGCACCGTTGATCAGCGCCGCCGCGCGCAGCGTAGCGCGCCGGCCGGAAGCGAGCCGCGCGTTGCCGTGATCGAGGTCTTCGGCGAACGCCTGTTCGAGGACCGTCGCGGGTGCGACCAGGCTGCCCGGCAGCAGCGCCGCATACCAGTCGATTACCGCGCGCTTGGCGTGATGAAAAACATTGGCCGGCAATTTCGATGTTTGTTCATTGACAGCGTAATCGGCGAGTTGTTGACTCAGCATGACACTCCTCCTTGTAACAGGGTCACTTAAAGCGCATTTCAAAATAAAGGTAGCGCAGGCGACCTCGCCTGCTCTGTCGATCAATGCAGGCGAGTCGCCTGCGCTACGCCCCGAAGGAAGTCCCCATGGGGACGCTCCGGAGGAAGTCCTCTTGGGGGACAAGAGCGCGTACATGGCACCGGGGATAATTCATTTTGAAATGCATTCTTAATGATCGGAGGGTTAATTGTCGCGGAACACGATGAGACCGTCCACTGCAACCACGCCCTGCCCTTCG